>JAYTUM010000186.1:0-21265 GCA_043744575.1 Acidimicrobiales bacterium
GTTCGAGCACCCGCGTATGTGCATGACGAACGCACGCCGGCGACAATTTGGTCGATAATGTCCTCGACGCTTGGACGTGCGGGATCGAGGTACATTCGCGAAGTACTGATGCCTTCTTCGAACAACTCTTTCCGGGCACGTTCGATCGCCGACTCGCTGCGAGTGCGATACCTAACGGCACGATTCGACGCCATTCCGAAACTCTCCTTATATAGTCGCCCGTCACGGTCGCGTAATGTATCGGCCGCCGATTCATATGTACCAGCTAGCCATGAGCCAAACATCACGTTGGATGCGCCCGCGGCGAGGCCGAGCGCGACGTCTCGCGGGTAACGGACTCCCCCGTCGGCCCACACGTGCTTGCCCAGGCGACGTGCTTCCTGCGCGCATTCGTACACGGCAGAAAACTGCGGCCGACCGACACCGGTCATCATTCGCGTTGTGCACATCGCCCCCGGGCCGACACCGACTTTGACGACATCGGCTCCGCTCTCGATCATCTGGCGAGTTCCCTCGGTGGTGACGACGTTGCCGGCGACAATAGGCGTCATGCCGATATTGTTGCGCACGTCTTCGATGGCGCGTAATGTGCGAGTCTGGTGACCGTGAGCGGTGTCGACGACGATCACGTCTACGCCCATCGCCGCTAACGCCTTAGAGCGAATGCCGGGGTCCGAGTTAATGCCGACGGCCACCGAGATCATTAACCGCGACATCGAGTCGAGGGCTGGAGTGTAAATCGTGCTCCGCAGTGTGCCATTGCGCGTTACGCAGCCGACGAGCACGCCATCGCGATTAATAACAGGTGCGAAATTAAGTCTTTGCTCGCTGAGCGAGTCAAACATCTGCTCCGGCGTAAGGTCGTCTTTTAGCGAGAATATCTCGCGGTTCATGACGTTGTGCATTTGCGTGAAGCGGTCGAAACCGGCGGCATCGCTCTCGGTAAAAATACCTGCCGGCCGGCCGTCATCGTCAAGTACGACGACCGCTCCGTGGGCGCGCTTAAAAATCAGACTGAGTGCTTCACCCACGGTGTCGTGTGTCGACATCGTTATCGGTGTCTCGAACACCTGATGTCGCGACTTAACAAAATTTACAACTGTCTCGACCACGTCGAGCGGGATATCCTGCGGCAGCACAACCATGCCGCCTCGCCGCGCAACGGTTTCTGCCATTCGTCTGCCAGCGATCGCGGTCATGTTGCTGACGACTACGGGAATAGTTGTTCCGAGCAAATCTGGCGTAGCGAGATCCACGCTCTGCCTCGAAGCAACATCTGACATGCTCGGGATCATGAACACATCGCTGTAGGTGAGGTCGTATGAGGGTGTCTCATGCAAAAAACGCACGCGGTAATACTATAAGCGCGACTACTCCAGGCGCGCAGCATCGCTGCCGCTTCAGCGCAACTTCTCGCGTCGCGCCAGAACATGGCGTTTACTTCGCTCGTCCATTTGTAGCCTGATGGGTATGGATTCGCCGACGTCGCCGGCCGTGGTATTGGTGCACGGTTGGGCAAGCAGCTTCGCTGATACCTGGCAGGCAACCGGAATTACTGATCTCTTTACCGAAGATGGGCGTCGGTGCATTGGTATCGACTTGATCGGCCACGGCACCGCGCCAAGACCCGTCGACGCGGATTCGTACGACGACATGGGCGAACGAATCAGGTCCGCATTGCCTGCGGATCCCGTGGACGCCGTTGGTTTCTCGCTTGGCGCGCTGGTGCTCCTCGACGAACTCGTTCGTGACCCAAGCAGATTTCGCAAAGTGGTTCTTGCCGGGATCGGTGATCGGGTATTTGCCCAGCACGACGATGCCGACGCCGACCGGATAATTGCGGGGCTCCTCGGCACTGCCCCTGAAGACGACAACATCGCACGCCTGTTCGGTCAATACGCCGCCAGAAGCAGCAACGATGTCGGGGCGCTGATTGCTGTACTCAAGCGCAAGCGACCGCCCCCCTACACCGAACAATCCTTCGCGCACATTACGAACGACATTTTGGTCGTTGTCGGCGACAAAGATTTTGTGTTACCTGCCGACAGGCTTGGAAGTGCTTTTTCCAATAGCAGGCTGCATATGTTGCGAAATACCGACCATTTCAAAACGCCGGAGTCGTTCTCGTTCATCAGCACAGTGATGGATTTTCTTAACGCCGGCAGCAGTGCGCGGAGCTAGCACCAATGATTGATGGCAGGCTGCCGACATCAATCGCTTCGGCCATTGCCGTGTTGCGCCGCGGAGGCGTGATCGCTATACCCACTGAAACCGTTTACGGCCTCGCAGCCGACGTCGAAAACGACGATGCATTGCGCAAGATCTTTGCGATCAAAGGTCGCCCAGCCGATCATCCGCTCATTGTGCACATTGCGTCGGAACTAGATCTGTCAAAGTGGGCGACTCAAGTGCCCGATATCGCTCACACCTTGGCCGAGAATTTCTGGCCTGGACCCCTAACAATGCTCCTGCGCCGCGGCGAGCGCACTTCGCTCGTTGCAACGGGCGGTCGAGACACAGTTGCCCTTCGCGTTCCTGCGCACGAGGTGGCACTCTACTTACTTCGAGAGTTCGGTGGTGCTCTCGCCGCACCTTCGGCAAATCGTTTCGGTAAGGTCAGCCCGACGACACCCCAACACGTCATTGACGACCTCGGTCAGGAAATCGAATTGATTCTCGATGGTGGCGAATGTTCGATCGGTGTCGAATCGACGATCGTCGACCTGACGAGTGCTACGCCCCAGGTGTTGCGACCAGGAGGCGTGAGCGTCGAACGGCTCGAGTCGCTACTTAGGATCAAGATCGAGTCGACCAACGGCCCGAATCGGGCGCCGGGCATGCTCGATTCACATTACGCGCCCCGATGCGCGGTCGAACTTGTCGAGTCACCGCTACTCGCTCGCAATCGAGTCGACAAGTTGCAGGCCGGTCATAAAACTGTTTCCATACTGGATTACTGCAGCGATCTGGAAGCCTACGCCAGGCACCTCTATGACTTTTTACGCCGAGCCGATCGCGACGGATGCGAAGTTGTAGTGGCGGTCATGCCACCAGCGATTGGCCTCGGGCATGCCATCCGGGATCGCCTGTATAAGGCTTCAGTGCGCGATTAGGCCAGTTGTCTATCTGCCGAGCCCCGCATAGGCTGGTCAAGATAACCCGAGCGGCATCCGCCGTTCAAGATATAGGGGGAGATAAATAAATGAAGAAATCCAACATGGTTCGCTTCGGCGCCATTGTTGCTGGCCTCAGCCTTTTGGCTGGCGCTTGCGGCACCAGCGACAACGCGGCCTCAGACACAACTGCAGTAGCAGACACAACCGCTCCAGCATCTGGCGGCGAACTTGAAGGCATGAAGGGCACGCTGCCGTTGGTAGCGCTCTCCGCAGAATTCAAGGATGGCCTCAATGCATTTTGGACCGCCAAGGGCAACGAAGCGTTGACAGACTATTCATATGCTGGTGAAGCATTTGACACAGTTATGTTGATCTCGCTAGCCGCCCAGGCCGCAGGCACCGACGGCAGCGCACTTGCTGACCAGATCGTGGCTGTATCCAAAATCGGCGAGAAGTGCACGACGATTGAAGCTTGTCTTGCGCTGCTAGCAGAGAAGAAGGACATCGACTACGACGGCATGTCGGGCCCAGCAGACCTCAACGGTAACGGTGAGCCAATTGCTGCCTCGTACGGCATTCTGACATTCGATGCTTTGAACCGCGTGAGCTACGACGCTGCAACATACGTCCTGGCCGCCGCTCCGGATTCGGCAATCAAGCCACTTTCAGTAACTGAAGTCGCTCGCAAGGGTGACGGCATTCTGAAGTTTGGTTCGTTGCTTCCAGAAACAGGTAGCCTCGCGTTCCTCGGAGCGCCAGAGTTCGCCGGTATGGAATACGCGATCAGCCTGATCAACGCCGCCGGTGGAATTTTGGGCAAGCCAGTTGAGTACGTCCAGGGCGACTCGGGCGACACTTCAACCGACACAGCAAGCGTAACTACGGATCGCCTCATCGGCGAGAACGTAGACGCGATTGTTGGTGCAGCATCTTCGGGCGTAACCCTGACCGTGATCGACAAGATCACAGCAGCGGGTATCGTCATGATGAGCCCAGCCAACACATCGTTGAAGTTGAGCACTTATCCAGATAAGGGTCTCTACTTCCGTGTTGCTCCACCAGACGACCTTCAGGGTTCGGTCTTGGCAGAACTCATCGCCAAAGATGGCAACGCCTCGGCGTACATCTTGGCCTTGGACGATGCCTACGGCACCAGCCTCGCGGACACGGTTGAGGAAGTCCTCACCGCTTCTGGCGTTAAGGTTCTCGGCAAGAAAATCTATGACCCAGCAGCAACGACATTCGATGCTGAAGTGGGCGAGGTTGTGGCCGCTAACCCAGACGCGATCGTTCTGATCACGTTTGACGAAGGTTCACGCATCTTGCGCACAATGGTTGAGCAGGGCATCGGACCGAAGGTCAAGAAGGTCTACGGTGTAGACGGCAACATGGGTAACGCACTCGGTGAGAACTTCGACTCGGGTAAGTAATCCATCTAGCTAAGAACTAACTGAAAGTGCCCCGGGCTAAAGCCCGGGGCACTTTCAGATTCTGAACCGATTTTCAGCCGCCGCTGGCTTTGGCCAAGGTTCCAAGATAAAGCTTGATTACATTGGGGTCGTTGATTAAATCACGCCCCGTGCCGGTGTAGGCGTTGCGGCCCTGGTCGAGCACATAGGCGCGATCGGTTACCTGTAAGCAGCGCCGCGCATTTTGCTCAACCATAAGAATCGCGATCCCCTCTTGGTTAATCTTCTTGCACTGGATGAATACCTCATCTTGCAAGACCGGCGATAGCCCGGCCGACGGCTCATCAAGCAGTAATAACTTTGGCTCCATCATGAGGGCGCGGCCCATCGCCACCATCTGCCGCTCGCCGCCGGAAAGCGAACCGGCTCGCACGCTCGCTCTCTCGAGCAATCGCGGGAACAGTCGTGTCACATACTCGAAGCGTTCGCGGAAAATACTTGGGTTCAAGAAACAACCCATCTCGAGATTCTCGGTAACTGTCAAACTCGTGAACACGTTCTGATTTTGCGGAACGTAACCGACGCCGCGCCTAACAAGTTCGTGAGCCTGAAAGCCGGTGATGTTGGTGTCGGCCATCATCACGGTGCCACCGCGAACAGAACACTGACCGAGTATTGCCTTGAGCACCGTCGATTTGCCGGCACCATTTGGCCCTATCACGCCGACGAATTCACCTTCTGCGACCGAGATATTGCAGCCGTTCAAAATGTTGACCTCCGGGATATATCCGGCTACAAGGTCGTGAACGTTGAGGATGTCGCTCATAACTCGGCATCCTTGAACATGCTTTTTCCCTGGTGCGCGCCGAGATAAGCCTCGATCACCGCTGGGTTTTCGGAAATCTGCTCTGGTGTACCTTCCGCGATGATCTTCCCTTCGGCCATAACGATCACCCAATCCGAAACGTCGTTGACCATATCCATGTCGTGCTCGACGAACAGTACCGTCATACCCTCGTCGCGCAGGCCGTGAATGTGTTCATTCAGGCTCTGCTTAAGCGCGGGGTTGACCCCAGCCATCGGTTCGTCGAGCATTACTAGGCGTGGATTGGTCATTAGCGCGCGTGACATCTCTAGCAACTTTCGCTGCCCGCCCGAAAGCGTGCCCGCATATTCGTTGCGCATGTGATCCATCTTGAATCGTGTTAGTAGAACGTCGGCTCGCTGTTCAACGTCGGCTTCTTGTTTTCGCCAGATAAACGGGAAGATCGCCTTCCACCAGTGCTCGCCTGTCTGATGTGTCGCACCAAGTTTCATGTTTTCGATCACCGACAACTTGGTCAGGCTCTTTGTCAATTGAAAAGTGCGAACCATTCCCCTCGTCGCCATCTTGTGCGCGCTTACATTGCTCATATCTTCACCGTCAAACCTCCACTCGCCAGCGTCAGGCGTGTCGAAGGCGGTAAGTAAATTGAAAAACGTCGTCTTACCTGCCCCATTGGGGCCGATGAGCGCGGTAATTGAGCCTCGCTGCACCTCGAGGTGTTCGACATCGACGGCGGATATGCCACCGAAGTTTCGCTGCACCCCGTGGGCCAGCAGGATCGGGTCTGGCTTGGCAACCCCTGGCGTCGCGGCAACCGTCGCCAGCGCCTCCCTGGCGCGCAGAGCCGTCGGCGAGAATTCGCCCCTAGCGGCCATCTAGCGCCATCTCGTTTCGATCACCGAACACGCCCTGCGGACGTAACGCCATGAGCAGAATTAGGCCGAGGCCTACGAGCATGTAGTTGACCTGCCCAACCTGTGTACTTTGGATAATTGTTACTCCGCCGATGCGCAGCGGCTCCGATTGCACTAGCTGTCGGAGGAAGTTATCGCAAAACACATACAGACCCCAGAACATCATCGGTCCGACGATCGAACCCATAACGCGGGCAAGCCCGCCCAACACCAATGCGGTAAGAATGTAAAATGTGACGTCGCGGCTGTAGTTATCCGGCTGGACAGAGCCACGATCTAATGCAAACACCATGCCCGACAACATGCCGAAAAAACCGCCGATTATCAGCGACTGCATCTTGTAGGCATAGACGTTCTTGCCGAGACTACGAACTGCGTCCTCGTCTTCGCGGATCGCCTTAACGACGCGCCCCCACGGACTGCGCATCAGCAGCCAGACGAATACCGCACCGAAGGATACGAGCGTCCAACCCATCAACAAGGTCAGCATCGTGTAACCGCTGTAGCGCAGTGGCCAGATGCCATACTGAGCGGCGGGCTCGAACGGGTTGAGCGCGCGAAATGAATTGCTGAACGTATTGATGCCGTCGCTGCCACCAAAGATTTCTTTGAATCGAACCGAGCGCACTACAAGTCGCACCAATTCGGCAGTCGCGATCGTCACAATCGCCAAATAATCAGCGCGCAGGCGCAGTGTCGGAATGCCTACCAGCAGGCCAAGAATTATCACGAAGCCGATGCCGATGGGTATTCCCCACCAAAACGAGACGCCAAAGTACTGCGAAGTCATTCCCAATCCGTAGGCGCCTGCCGCCATGAAAGCGGCCTGGCCGAAGTTCAGCAGGCCGGTGTAACCGAATTGCACGTTGAGACCTAATGCCGCCAAAGCAAAGTACGCGGCGTCCACGCCGAAGAATGCTTTGGTCGTGTTCTCAAAAATCGTAATCCAGTTCATGATCAACCAACCCTCGTGCGCTTGCCGAGAATACCTTGCGGCCGAAACACCAGCACAAGAATCAGGATCAGCAGTGCTGGAGCGTTCTTTAGCTCCGACGGCACCACGAGCGACGCCATCTCAACCAAAAGTCCGACGAGAAAACCGCCGACGAGGGCACCGAATGCGGAGCCCAATCCGCCGAGGGTGATACCGGCAAACATCAAAAATAGGAGTCCAGATCCCATGTTGAAACCAACTTGCTCGTCCAATCCGCGAAATATGCCGCCCAGCGCCGCCAAGGCGCCGCCCGCGCACCACACGATCTTGATGATTCGTTGCGTATCGATGCCGGTAGCCGACGCCAGGTTTGGATTGTCGGAGACTGCGCGCACCGCCTTGCCGGTGCGCGATCGTTGCAGCACAAGTGCAACTGTGATCAGCACGACTAGCGAGATTATGCCGGTCGTCAGATCGCGAGGGGTGATCTTGATCGGTCCGATGTCCATGCCTTTTTGCAGACTGAAGTCATCAAGCGGCCGCGTGCGGCCGCCAAATTGAAACAGATAGAAGTTGCGCAACATTATCGACAGACCAACGGAGACGACCATCTGCGAGACAAGACCGACGCCCTTTTTACGAAGTCGGGCAAAGATCACCCAGTCAAAGGCGAAACCAAATGCGGCGCCAAGCACGATAACGACCGGCGCAACTATCAAGAGCGGAATCCCGATTGTGACATTCAGAAAGAAGGCCGTCAACCCGCCGAAGGTGATCATCTCTCCGTGGGCAAAGTTGGTCAGGCCGGTCGTGCCAAAAACTAACGAGAGGCCGACTGAGCACAGGGCGATTATCAAGCCGAGTCTGACTCCATCGGCGGCGCGCTGAGCGATCTTTTCAGTAAGTGTGATCGACGAATTGCCAGACTGACCGACGATAAACGCGACCCGCTTGGTCAGGGTCACAAATGAATCCTTCAGCAAAATAAACGAATTGCTGCCGCCACTGGCCAGCGACGCGCCTTCGGGCAATGTCGAAGTGTCGAGGGTAATTGTGTAGTCGGCCCTGGCCGGCACGGGGATTTTCGCCTCGCCTTTGGAATCTGTGACGGCTTCGCCGACGACTGCGCCTAGAGCATCCGTCACAGTGACTTTGGCATTGGCTATCGGTGTTCGAGTGGATACGCCGCTCTCGACCGTCTGGTTGTTGACCTGAGCGATTATCGACATACCGTCGTCTGTGGCAGATGCCTGAGTTCCAGCTCCGGACAGCACCGCTAACGCGCCAACAACCAGCGTGACCCTAATTATTCGGTTTAATAAGCCCACAGTCCCCCAGCAATTGCAAGTTCATACAAGTCAAGCAGATTACTGCCGAGGCGAAGTAATTACCGCCACGTGCGCCCGATTCAGCAGCGCTAATCCCGAGATCCATACCGCTACGGACATTGCCACGTGAATCGCCACAAGTCCCGCGGGAACGCCAAGATGATATTGCAAATAACCCAGCCCGCCTTGCGCCATTATCAGCGCTACAGCGGTTTCGATGGAAGCGCCCAATGCCGCGAACTCATGGGGAATCTTGCAAACCCGCGCGAACAGTACAACGAGCAGCGCCAATAGAACCCACACTAGGACGCTGTGGATACGGGTCGCGGTGCTCACAAGTATTGAGAATCGCGGTGCAGTTTCGTCTCCGGCGTGCGGGCCGGCACCGGTCACCACCGTTCCGGCCACGAGCACGGCGGTCAGTGCGAACACAATCGATCTAATGAGTGCATTGGTTTGGCCAGAAATCTTAGGCGGCTGCGAAACAACCTCCTGAATAATTAATTGGTTCGTCTCAACAACTAACAAAAATCCGAAGGTTACGAGGACGATTGAAACCAGATAATGGGCCATGTTGAACAGCGGGTGCAGACCGCTGAACACCACTATCGCTCCGAGCAATACTTGCGCCAATACTCCCGCAACTAACGCCAGCGATAGTCGCGTCAGCGTTTGATCGCGCGGCTTGAGACGCAGCGACAAAAGGGCCGCTGCGACGACGGAAGCCGCCACGACCCCAGTAAACAGGCGATTGATCTGCTCGATAGCCGCGTGTCCCGTGGAAATGTCAATGAATTTGGTTTCACTGCACCGCGGCCAGTCCTTGCACCCGAGCCCCGATCCAGTCAGGCGAACGAGCGAGCCGGTAACGATGATCGCCACCAACGACGCCAGACAGATTCGGGCGACCAGCAAATAGTTGGAAAGCCGAACCTCGGGCAACTTCACGCCGCGAACCCTAGTTGGGGCGGGCGAAACGTGCCCGACTCGTCACTCTTGCACTGCTGAAAGTGGCGAATCCCTAAAATTGACCTGATTTCACCACTCTAAGTGATGATGTGAACAATATAAGTGAGAATTTTCTCAAGTTTTCCTCCCGGATGCCGATCCCTATTACGGATCTCACACCACGCAAGGGAGCACATCATGAGCGCAGTACTTACCAATAACTCAGCCCAATCGTTACGCCGAGTGGCAGTCACAATCGCCATCGCCTTGGCGGCAACATTTGTCGCCAGCACCATTGCAGTACCACCAGCTTCGGCAGCGACGAACAAGTCGTCCGAATTGGCAAAGTTCGGTGACAACGGTTCAAGCGTGGAGCGCCTGCAACAGGCAATAGCCGCCCGCGGCTTCACGATTCGAGGTGGCGTCAGCGGCGTGTTCGATGACAACACCCGCCTCGCCCTTAAGTCGCTGCAAAAGGTTGCGGGCTTCAAGGCAACCGGCGTGCTCGACGACAAGACAGCCAAGTTTCTCGGGCTAGTTGACATTGTCGCGATTTCCGAATCGAACCTTCCCACGGTCGGCATGAGCGGCGACGCCGTCTGGTCGCTGCAGCAGGCGCTAATCAATAATGGTTCTAACGTCAAGGGCGGGGCCGACGGCAAGTTTGGTTTGGCCACGACAATCGCTCTCGGCAGGTTTCAGTCGGCAAAGGGCCTAACGGTTACCAAGACTCTCGACAAGAGCACGGCCATCAAGCTCGGACTCGTCGCCGCACCTGCACCAGCAATCACCGCGGTCTCCAAGCCAGCGACGAATGCTGGGTCGAGATTTCCCCAAAACGGCGATCATAGTGATGCAGTGCGTGACGTTCAACAAGCATTGCTGCGAAATGGAATCACAGTCAATGGCGGTGTCGACGGTATCTACGGCACGGCTACGATCGCTGCTCTCGCTTTTTTTCAGGGCCGCCGTAATCTTCCCGCCAACGGTGTCATGGATGAAGCGACTGCTATTGCCCTGGGTCTTCAGAAAAATCCGATCGCAGTGGTTTCGACTCCAATGGCGCCTGTGATTGGTCGCCTGACAATTGACACATTGCCGATCCTTGGACAAAACAGTGACGCCGTAAGGATGGTTCAAACCGCGCTGATGACCAATGGTATCGAGGTCAAGGGCGGCGCCGACGCAGTTTTTGGTGTCGCCACCACCATCGCGCTAGGTAAATTTCAAGAAGCTAAGGGCATCTCGGTCACAAAGATGCTCGACATTCAAACCGCGATCGCCCTTGGCGTCTTGCCGAGCGTCGAGAATATGGGACTCACGGCCATCAAAGTGTTCCCCGTGCAGGGATCATGCTCTTTCACCGATACCTGGCTAGCTCCTCGCTCTGGCGGGCGACTGCATATAGGTGTTGACATCACCGCGGCAACCGGCAAGGCACTCTATGCGGTTGTGGATGGAGTCATTTCGCAGGTAACCGCCGGAGGCTCGCTAAGTGGTAACGCCCTAAAACTTGCACAGGCGGATGGCACATACTTCTTCTACGCGCACCTGGACTCATTTGCTGCGGGTATCGGGGTCGGTACCCCAGTGCGCGCCGGCCAGATCATTGGTTACGTGGGAGCAACTGGCAACGCCGGTGGCCCCCACCTGCATTTTGAGGTACACCCTTTCGGTGGAGATGCAGTGAATCCCTATCCGGTCGTCAAGGTAGTTGACGCCTGCAACATGACAGAAGTGCTCCCGCAGTCCTGACCGTTGCAGTCTCGCTATTTTGATTCACGCCGACTTATCGGTGTGAGATGTTTCGCGGTCAGAGGTGAGATCCTGGCCGCGAAACATTCATTTTGTTTGGCTATCTAGTGCGATCGGCCTCGCTGATGTGCTCGCTGTCGCTGAGAGAAGTGAGGCTAAACACGTAGCCGTCACCAATCTTGATGGCCTTGATCGTCGTCAACGAAGCGTGATTTATGACAAATCGCTCCCACTCCCACGGCGTGGCGTGGAGGCCCAGAAAGTGGCATACCAAAACGCTGTTAGTGCCGGCATGAGCGACAAACGCGATCCGGTCGCCAGGCTTCTCGATGTGCCAAACGGGTAAGGGCTGATCTAGTCGGTGCACGCCCCTTTCCTCCAAAAATTTCGCGCAGCCACTGTGGATGCGGGCGACGAAATCGCGCACAGGTTCGCCGCCTTCGAGACCAGACCAACGGTCCTCGGCATTGCGATCAACTTCGTCGCGGTACGCCTTAATCGTTTGTTCGGCCGGCGCACCGTGCCAGGCTGGTTCGCGAATTTCTTCGAGCCACGGCTCGATTACTTCTGGTCGGTTGTAGTGCTTGAGCATCGGCATCGCCGTCTGCCGAGTGCGTAGCAGCGGCGAAACATAGACGTGATCGAACTTGTCTTCGGCCAGGCGCAGGCCGAGATTTTCGGCTTGCCTAAAACCACGAGTTGACAGCGGTGGGTTGACGACGCTCAGACCATCCTTGACCCATTGGGGTTCGGCGTGCCGAATGAGAGTAAATTCCACGCCTTGAATCTACTCTGATGGGCTCGCTAAGTGGCGACGACTGCATCGACCCCACATTGTTTTAATCCCTCATTAACTAATTGCGCGTAACCGTTTTCGCTCTGCGATAGATCGTTTAGGGCGCTTGCTGTCATCGCGCGTCCGAGGCAGAGCGCCTGTTCGTTCGTGATCGCGAGACCGTACTGCTGCGCCACGTAATAACCGTAGGCGGCATCAACTGAATCGTCGTTGTCGAAGCCCGTCGTCGGATCAGGCGCATTGTCGGGGTTAGGCACCGGATTCGGAAGCGTTGTATTTGGAGTGTTGAGCTCATTAATTCCTGGTTGCAGATTGACATCGCAGTTAGCAGCCACGAATTCGAGGATATTTGCGTGCGCCTGGACGAATTCGTCATTGGAAAACTTTTGCAATGCCAGGTCCACTGCGGAATCCGTGAGCGCAACGGTCCCGTTATAGCCGACGTCCGTAAGCGCCAACGCGAGCGCATCGTACGAACCACTCATTGTCGCGAAATCATCCTTTAATTCTGTCGGTCCGAGATCGAGCAGACTAGCGATTGACTCTCCGACAACGCGCAATGTATTTTCGATCTGAGTCGGCGTCGCCACCGCCAGGTCTTGCATTGTCTGGTCGACAAGCGCAAATTCGCTCTCCAAACCGGCGGCTCGTTGGCAGAGGGCATCGCGCCTAGCGCCCGACGAACACGACGCCAACAAGACAGGTGCAAAAACCGCTACCCGCAGTAATTTTAAATACCGGTATTGACTAGACAATTTCGGCATCCTCCGTGCTGGTCGCCGCCAGCCAGGCTGCGTACATGTTGCCGTAGGCACCCGCGTCTGCCATAAGCGAAGCATGCGTACCATCCTGAACAATCCGACCGTGTTCGAGAACCAAAATCCGATCGGCGCGAGCCGCCGTCGAGAGCCGATGCGCGATCGAGATTGTGGTCCGACCCGTCGACAAGCGCTCGAAGGCGCGAGCGAGGCGAACCTCGGTCAGGGCGTCGACAGCGGAAGTAGCCTCGTCGAGGATCAGGATCGCCGGCTTGGTCAAATACGCCCTGACAAGAGCAACCATTTGTCGTTCGCCGGCCGAAAGCGCGTTGCCGCGTTGACCGACCTGCGTAGATAGCCCGTCGCTGAGGCCATTAAACCAATCATCCAATTGCAGATCGGCGACGGCCGCGCGTAACTCTGCATCGGTTGACTCCGGTGCGGCGAACCTCAGGTTAAAAGCAATTGAATTTGCAAATAGAAATGGTTCCTGTGGCACGACCATTAAACGCCTGCGCAGTTCGTCGTTCGAGACGCGATTCACGTTTACGCCTCCGAGCACAATTGCCCCGTTCGATGGGTCAGCAAAGCGAGCGATCAGCCGGGCCAGCGTCGTCTTGCCCGAACCAGATTCGCCGACGAGGGCCACATGTTGGCCGGGTGGGATCAGGCAGCTGACGCCAACAAGTACCGGCAGATCATCATCCTGCGTGTCAAGGCGCGAACTATAGGAGAAACTAGCACCGCGAATCTCGACCGACAGCGCGCCGCTCGGCAGAGGCAGCGGGTCGCGAGGCGCCGGCGGGCCGATCGGAGTATCGAGCACAGAAAGCACTCTGCGCAATCCTGCGACCGCGGTCTGAGTCTGGTCGATCACCTCAGTAAATTCGGCCACCGGTTCTAGAAATCGGTAAGTGAGAAACACGAACCCGACCAGCGCTCCGGCGCTCAGGCCGCCGCCAGGGCCGATTATGACTCCAGCGGTCACAACCGCGACGACGGTGAACACAGAGAAGACCTCGCCGGAAGGAAAGAGAAATGCGCCGATAACTCCCGCTCGAATATTGCTGTCGGCGCGCCTGTGCACGCTCGTACGAACTCGCTCGACCATATGCTCGGAGGCTTGGTATGAGCGCAGCGTGTCAGAACCCGAGACGAGTTCGCTGACTAGTCCCAGCAGCGAGGCGTTGCGTTCGCGCGTCAGGTTGTAGGCGCCAACCAACCTCGCCTGAACCGCTTTAAGAACGAATACGAGCGGTGCGGCCACGACGAAGGCAACCAATGCGAGTCGCCAGTCGTAAGCAACCATCACGACGCCGACGGCGATCAACTGCGACCCATCCAACAGCCACGACAATCCGCCCCAGGTAAAAAAGTTTGTCAATGTTTCGATGTCGCTCGTTACGCGCGACACCAGCGCTCCGCGGCGCTCGTCATTGTGGTCGGCCAGGCTAAGCCGATGGATGTGCTCGAAAAGCTTGACGCGCAGGGTGAACAATCCTTTTTCTGCTCGCGTTCCTAGGCGGTAAACGGCCGAGCGCAACGCGAAGGAGGAAATTACGATACTCACCGCCCCGACCGCACAGAGTTTCGTGACGTATCCAATGTCGACCGCGTCTGAACTCATGCCGTTGTCAATGCTCATCTGGATCAGGATCGGGATCACAAGTCGCGCCCCCGACCCGATCAACGCCAGCAGAAAAGTGATGCCAAGCCCTTGACGCAAGGAGGGGGCAAAACCAACCGCACGACCGATCGTGCGCGCGGCGTCAAAACGAACCTGCGGTTCGATCATGAGTTCTGTTCGCTTCGGTGACTGGCTTTTGGAGTTAGGCGATCGTGCTCGAAGGCCTCCAGCAGCGCCCGGTATTGGCCGTTGCGCTCGATCAGTACAGAATGAGGGGCGTGGTCAATAATGACTCCGTTGGCGAGAAACAAAACCTCATCCGCGATTCCAATAGTGCTCGGGCGCGATGCCACGACGATTGTGGCGCCGAGACTTGGAAGCGAGCGTAAATTAGAAATGATCGCCGCCTCCGTCGTCGGATCGAGCGCCGAGGTGGTGTCATCTAGCAACAGCACCGGCCGTCGGTGTGCGATTGCGCGAGCCAGAGCTACGCGCTGGCGCTGGCCCCCGCTGAGACTGGCCCCGCGTTCGCCGATTTGGGTATCGAGACCCTGCGCTAATTGCGCAACGAAGTCGCTCGCCGCTGCTACTCTAAGCGCGTCGTTGACGACGTTATCGTCGATGTCGTCGCCGAGCGTGACGTTAAATCGCAGGGTGTCGGCAAACAGAAACGCCTCCTGAAACACCATGCCCACACCGCCGCTCATGGTGCGTATCTCACCGGAGTCAATTGGCAAGAGACCAGCGATCGCCTGCAGCAGGGTTGTCTTGCCTGAGCCAGTCGCCCCCACTATCGCCACCGTCTTCGATGTCTGAATTGAAAGCGAAAGACGCTCTAAGACAACCTTGTCTCCGTAGGTAATGGTTGCCTCTCGTACCTCAACTGAAACGCCGGCCGACGATCTCTTGATCAGCGATTGCGGGTCGACCATGACCGCCTCATCGATGATCTCTCTGGTGCGCTTCCATCCACTTATCGAATGCGGGACCTCGCTGAAAACATAGCCAATTATTCGCAGCGGAAAGACCAACAGCGTGAACAGGTATACGAAGCTGATTAGTTCGCCAACGGTTAACGCCCCCGAAGCCACACGATGGGCGCCAACAACCAAAATCACTACGTTAATTAGCGAAGGCACCGCGTCGAGTAGGGCTTCGAATGAACTTCGAACTTTGACAGCCTTAGTTCGCGCGTCTCGCAATCTTCCGGTGATGATTGAGAGCCGCTCTGTCTCGAGGGTCTCGGCGCCAAATGCCTTGACGACCATAACCCCATCGAAGCTTTCGTGAACCGCTTCCGACAGCAGACCCAACTCATTTTGCGCGGTGTCGTAGTACTTGTCAATAGAACGCTGATAGATGATGTTCATCATCATCAAAATCGGGAACACGCCGATTGCCAGCAGCCCCAGCGGCACATCAACTATTAGTAGCCACGAGCCAGATACAAGCAACATAATGACCACCGAACTGGCGAAAGGCAGCGGGCCCATTACATCCACCGCCGTATCAGAATCGACTCCGACTCTGGCTACGAGATCACCTGTCATGTGCGAGCGATGCCACATCGGTGGTTGACTGACAATTTGTACCAGGACCGCTAGCGATATTGTTTCGGCGGTACGCCAGTGCGCCATGCCGGCGAAACTACGCCGAACAACAACACCAACTGCGCGTAGCAAGCCTATACCGATGACTAGGCTCGCACCGATCACTAGCGCGCTCATGTCCGTCCGGCCATCTCGAAACCGAGGCAAAATAACTCGGTCAACCATCCAGCGCACTCCAAACGACGAAGCAACAGTGCATAGTGCGAATAACGCGGCGCCGGCGACGGCCGTTATAAATAGTCTCGGGTGAATTCTAACCAACGCAGATATCAGGCGATAGGCGCTACGCATTCTTCCCACTGAAGGCTCTAGTTCGTTACTCATGTCTCACGCATTTTATACAGCAATTCAGTATTAGCTCGCCTAGATTGCATGTCATGAAGTTGCTCGGGCGCGCAGTGATCGCAGTCGTAGTGTCGGCAATTTTTGCGATGTGGGTCTACGGGTTGTTCTTCGCCTCCAAGGAGACCATAAATTCTGTTAATGACAGCGATTGGCAACGTAAATCGGAGGCGATCTGCTCTAGCGCTAAGCAAGTGCGCATTAAGCTCATCGACCTCAGTCTGGTCAAGGATTCTGGTCCCGACGCCCTGTCAAAGCGCGCCGACATTGTCGACAAGGCGACAGCGACTTTGGCAACGATGGTCGAACAGATCGCCGTCCTGCCGGTTGCCAATGCCAAGGGCGCGGCAATCGTGCCGATGTGGCTGGCCGATTACAGGGTTTACATCGCCGATCGCCACGACTACACAGCCCTCTTGCGCAACGGGGTCAACCAACCGTTTGCCGAAACAATCGCTGACGGAATTCCACTAAGTGAGAAGTTGGCGACATTCGCAGCCGACAACCAATTGTCGTCGTGCAAGCCGCCAATCGACCTCTCGGTGTAGTAACTACCTAATCCAAATCATTGAACTCGTCGGCAGGCTTCCAGCCACTGTCTGGGGTGTAGCGCTTTATAACTTTCGCCGGTACACCGACGGCCACGCAGTAATCCGGAATCAACCCATTGACAACCGAGTTAGCGCCGATCGCAACATGCTTGCCGATCCGCGAGCCTGGTAGAACCACCACCCCGAATCCCAACCACGAGCCGTCGCCAATCGATACGGCTTGCTCCGGTTGGGTCTGTTGCGAAATTGGCCTTGAAACGTCTTCGTAGCCGTGATTTTGATCCGTGATGTAAACATTGTGTCCTGTCCAGACATCGTCACCTATCTCAATCGAGAGGTGACCGACGATACCGCTGTTGCGACCGATCAGACAGCGATCACCGATCTTGACGACTGGGTCGGTAAGGCAATGCTGGCCCTCGGTCATTCCGGCCGACAGCGCGACGTGCTCGCCGATCATCGTAAACGAACCGATGTGGATATAGCGCTCATTAAATATGGTCGTGGGCGGGAAGCAAATCACGCTCCGCTCACCGAAAGCGCCGAACATCTTGCCGCGTTTCGTTTGCGGACCAATGGCCGCGCTAGCGGTCAGCGACTGCCAAGCCTGCGCGATCAGGTCGGCCCTGGCATTTCGAAACCATTGCCGCACCATAAAGTTAGGTTACAACGGCGCCCCGCTGGGAATGCGAGGAGTTTTTGTAACTACTGTGAACCCATGACAAAGCAACCACATGTAGTTCATTGCCCAGTCGGATCGGTCGAGGGCACTATCTCGGCCGATGGCCAGGCCAAATTCTTAGGCGTACCGTTTGCCACCGCGAAGCGCTTCGAGGCACCTTTGCCGTATCCAAAATGGGACGGCGTGCGCGACGCCACCAGGTATTACTCCCGTAGCCCGCAGACCGACGCGATGATGGAGAACTTTCTCGGCTCCTCAACTATCGAAATGTCGGAAGACTGCCTCGGCCTAAATATTTTCACTCCCTCGGGTTGCGAAACCAAGCAAAAGCCGGTTCTGTTCTGGATCCATGGCGGCGCCTACACCAATGGCACCGGCTCTTCGGGTTGGTACGACGGCACGCGCCTGGCGAGCCACGGCGACGTTCTAGTAGTAACAATAAATTACCGTCTCGGCATATTCGGCTTCATGGGCGACACGAATTGCGGTCTGCTCGATCAGATCGCAGCTCTCAATTGGGTGCAAGAAAACATCACGGCTTTTGGTGGCGACCCGCAGCGAGTCACAATCTTCGGAGAGTCTGCCGGCGGATCAAGCGTCGTATCGCTGATGGGCAGCGACAAAACGGCCGGTTTGTTTCAGGCGGCGTGGGCGATGAGCCCGTCGATGGGCCAGTTGCGAAACCAGAAGCGCGCAATCGCAATCGAACAACAGATCCTGCAGGCGGCCGGAAAAAACAGCGTCGCCGAACTACATTCGCTAACCATTGACGAGCTGAACGCGCTGCAGCAAAGAGTCGACACCGACGAAAACTTTGTCAACGATGAATTTGCCCCAACGTTCGGCGGGGCCGGACTCCCCCTCGACGCCATGCAACGGATGCACGATAACCCCGTGCCGCTCGTTATCGGTACGACGAAGGACGAGGTGCGCCTGTGGACAGCGCTGGCTCCACAATCTGTCAATTTCACGAGCGATAATTTGGACGAGCGATTCTTAGATCAATTTGACGAACGCGCGCAAATTGCCCGGTCAACCTACGAACGCAATCGGTCTGAATATTCGATTTCCGAACTTGGAGCGGCGCTGGCGACCGACCTCAGATTTCGCTCGCACGCGTGGAACATCGCCAATAGTCGCTCAGCTAACAACAGGCCCACCTGGATGTATTGGTTCACGTATGCCAGCACCGCTTTTGACGGAAAACTTGGATCGTGTCACGCGCTCGACATTCCGTTCGCCTTTGACAACCTCGCGCAGAAGGCGGTCGACATCTTGACTGGTTCGTCCGACGATCGCCAAGACGTTGCGTCCGTGTACAGCGCCGCTCTGCTACACCTCGCCCACCACCACAGCGCCGACTGGGATCTCTATGAGTCGAACGAAAGGTGGACGCTGCAGATCGATACTCACAGCGCCGTCAAATCACAATTAGACGCCGAACTCTATGCCTTGTGGAACGCCTAGCGGCGCAGATTCTTATCGTCTTGCGTGACACGGTACCTAACGGTGTACACCCCGTCGCCAGAGAGAATGGCACCACGGCCAAGCAATCTTCCCGATTGCCAGTTTGAGAGACCCAATTCGGGTCGCAATAGCGCGAACTGCCCATCGACCCAGCGGGTCATGCCATCGCCGACGAACGGCGCATTCACATGACGCCACACGAAGTCGCGTTCGGGCTCATCGTCGCTGACGATGGAGACTACGAACTGCGGGCTGTACACATTGCACAGATTCACCGCGCTCTCTAGGTCGTCAACTATCACGACGCTGCATTCTGGCGCGTTCTCCCACTCCCACTCGGTGCCCAGCCGATCGACCGCCAGGTCACGAACTTCAACGCTCGGGTCAAACGAAAACGCAATAATGATTGCATCCGTCACCAGGTGCACGATCGGGTTAGTGCCGCGGGCCGCTGCCGACCTGACAACCGCCCGCTGGAAAATAGGCATCAATTCATCGACTCGCGAGCGCAAGATGCACACGACGTTGAGGGTGTTGCACACCTTGCGGTCTAGCGAATGCTCAACCACTGCCTCAAAAACCGAGGCATCGCAGCGCTCGCCGGCGATAAGCCAAGCCCCCCCTTTGCCGTGCAGGCTCACGGCAATCCCGGCCTGCCGTGCGATCGCGCCCAGCTGGCTAACGGCCGCGCCGCTTCCGCGCGCCACTGCGAGCGAAATTCGATTGTCGCTAAACAGCGCCCAGCCCGCCGCGTGCGATCTCGCTTCAATCAAAACTATTGCTCCGCTAGGCAGTCCGCTGAGACGCAGCGCCGGTTGAATCGCGTGAGTCATGATCGCCTTGGCGGTGCGCAGGGCGTCGCCGCCTATTCGAAACACACACGTATTGCCGGTGCGCAAGACGCCCGTGGCGTCGGCAAACACGTTCGGTCGCCCCTCAAAAATGAAGCCGACGACGCCGAGCGGCGATGACACGGTACTTACTGACCATCCGTCGTGGGCGACGGTTTGGGTAACTATTTCTCGATCGGCTCTAAGTGTTTGCCAGATTCGCAGCGCGGCAACCATATCGCGTCGCATCGAGTCGGTGAACTCAAGGCGAGTAGTTGAGCGAGCCCGCGTCTTTGCATCCGCAACGTCTTGCGAATTGGCCGCGGAAATCTCGCCTATTACATCAGGGCTCTCGAGCAATTCGGCGAAGAAATCGTAAAATTTAGATATCGCCTCGTCGCCGCAACCGCGCATCTCTATAAATGCCTTGGCGGCGGCCGCAACCGAATTAGAAACCAAATCAGACTCAAACTTCGGCACGCGCAGGATGTCGCCGGTGCCGGCCACGCCGATCACGCGGTCTCCGTGCTCTAGGGTCGCGGCAAAGCCTTCGTCAACTACAACCAAGTGTTCGCCGACGAGGATGCGATCACCCGCACGAATGGGCTCGTTCACGAAATTAACTCTGACAGTTCCACGAATCGCTGTTCAACAATACTGACTTGCGCGGCCTGACCGACCGCGACCGCCCACATCCCAGCGTCGGTGTCGACCACCGCGGCCGTGCCCTGGCGAATGGATCTTTGCATCGCCAGGTGGGCCGCGCGAGTCGCGCCGTGATGCATCCCTCGTCGGCCGTTGGCCAGCTGCGGCTCTACGCTCTCGGTGAACGAACCGTACCCGTCGCTGCGCCGAGATATACGCACGAGTGAACTGGGCAAAAATGCCTCAATCTTTCCGGCCGAACCGACTACCGAAATCTCCTGCTCGTTAGCGGACGCCTCGGCGAACATGCACAAGTCGAGAGAAGCCCTTACGCCATTCTCGAAGTCGACGATGACAAACGCGTTGTCCAAAATATCGGGCGCCTCGCCGCCGTAGCGCTCGTCGAGGTGATTGACGTCTTGAGCGCCAGATGCCATCACCCGCAGCGGCCGAGCGTCGGCGAGAACATTCATCAGGTCGAAGAAATGACAACACTTTTCGACGAGCGAACCGCCGGAATACTCATTGAATCGATTCCAATCGCCGACCTTTTTCAAGAACGGATAGCGGTGCTCACGGATTGCAATCATCTTCAATTCTCCGACGCTGCCTGCTTTCGTCTCGCCAACCAAGCGACTAGTCGGCGCCATGAACCTGTACTCGAGACCTACCTGCACCACCCGACCCTGGCGATGCGTTTGTCGCTCGACCGCGATCAGGTCTTGGC
>JAYTUM010000187.1:0-1406 GCA_043744575.1 Acidimicrobiales bacterium
CCCCAAGATGCACGATGTCGATGGCAACGAGTACACCGACTTCGATATGGGCTTCGGCGCACTGTTCGTCGGCCACCGTCACCCCGCCGTGATGGCGGCAGTAGAACGACAACTGGCAGAGGGCACTCTGTTCGTCAACCCGTGCGAGGCCAATGCCGAGGTCGCCGAAATGTTGGCCGCGCGCTACGGCCTGCCAATGTGGCGCTTCACCAACTCTGGCACCGAGAGCACGATGGATGCGATTCGCGTGGCGCGCGCCGCCACCGGACGCGACAAGATCGTCAAGGTAGAGGGCGGATACCACGGCCATCACGACGAGGTAATGGTGTCGATGAAGCCGCCGCTGCATTTGGCCGGACCCGCAGACGCACCATTTTCGGTGCCATCGTCTGCAGGTATTTCATCAAACGTTGTGCGCGACACGATCGTGATCCCGTACAACGACGCGGCCGCACTCGAGCGCGCTTTGCAATCGCGCGAGGTTGCATGTTTCATCGTTGAACCGGCAATGGAGAACATTGGCATCTGCTTACCGAAGCCCGATTATCTGCAACAGGTGCGCGAGATCACGCAGCGCTACGGCACGCTTCTCGTCTTTGATGAAGTAAAGACTGGCATCACAGCGGGGTGGGGTGGCGCTTCTGGTTTCGTCGGCGTGCAACCAGATCTTGTGGCGCTCGCCAAATCGATCGGCGGCGGTTTGCCGCTCGGCGCGTTCGGCGGCAAGCAGGAATATATGGATCTCATCACAAGCGGGCAGGTAGTTCATCTGGGCACATACAACGGCAACCCGCTGTGCATGGCCGCGGCGAAAGCCGTTTTGGCTGAAGTGTGCACGCTCGAGGCGACGGCGACAACGATCGCGCGCAACAATATGTTGGTCGACGCTGTGGGCGCGCTGATAATTGAAGCGTCGCTGCCAGCGCACGTTGTGCAGTTCGGTGCCAAGGGTTGCGTGACGTGGGCGCCAGAACAGATTCGCAATTACCGAGATTACAAGGCCACCGATTTCGATCTGGCGTTCGCGCAATGGATTCACGGCATCAACCGCGGCGTGCTGCTCCCGCCAGGGCTCGACGAGCAATGGTTGATATCGGTGATGCACACAGATGCTGACGCGATGCATTACGCCGACGTTTTCGGCGAGTTCGTCGACGAACTGATTGGCTGAGGTTATTAATGACATGAAGTGCGGATGGTCTCGAATGCATCGCAATGCGAGGTTATAGAGGCGAAGGGACTACGCTCGCTGACTGAGGACTAAATCAATCTTGTAGCGACGAGGAAACTCATGTCAACCGACCCAAACATCAAGCCGACTCCTAAATTGCCGAGCGACGGACTGGAAGGTGCCGAATTGGCTGGGGCTCAATTGGCTGGGGCTCGTCTAGCCAATTCTCGTTTAG
>JAYTUM010000188.1:0-5309 GCA_043744575.1 Acidimicrobiales bacterium
AGTTGAGCCGAGATCGACAAAAGTCGAGGCGAACTCGCAACCAATTGCACCACCGCCGATGACTGCGATTCGCGAAGGGATCGAGTCCAGCATCAAGACTTCGTCAGAAGTCATGATCGGCCCGCCAACATCAAAACCTGGGATCGTGCGCGGCGCGGAACCTGACGCCAAGATTATGTTCTTGCCCTGCAATTCGCGCGTCGTGCCGTCTGCAAGCTTTGCCGTTACCGTGCGGTTGGTGCCGAGCGAGCCGACGCCGAGCAAGTATGTGACCTTCTTCGACTTCGTGAGACCCGTGAGTCCCTTCACCAAACCATCTACTATTTTTTGCTTTCGCTTTTGGCTAACTGCAAAATCGACAACTGATGCGCTCGTGTTGATGCCAAAATCGGAGGCGTGCGTAACATGGCGATTGACGGCGGCGGTCTCGAGAAATGCTTTGGCGGGGATGCAACCGCGGTTTAAGCATGTGCCACCAATCGTGTCTTTCTCGATCATTGCGACATTTAGGCCGGCGGAAGCGCCATAGAAAGCCGCGGCGTACCCGCCTGGGCCACCACCGATTACCACGAGATCAAACTGCTCAGCCGTACGCATCACCTCCGCTAATTGCCACTACTAACTTTAGCGCTTTGCGTCTACTTGCCAGTCGCCCATTGTCGTTGTTCGCCAGCGCGCACATAGGCAACAGTGCGGGTGCCTTTAGACACAGGAAATGCGATGGTGCAACTCGTTTCAAGCGTTAATGACGTAGTCGTGCACTCAGTGCCGCTTCCGGGGGGCAACGAAACTGGCTCGCTTATTTCGCCACCAGATAGCAACTTCCAACCATCTAGAGCGCTCGCTCCATCTACCCCGACTAGAGACACCCGCACCAGCGTTCGCTCAGAATTCACTTCAATGCCGTCCACGCGCGCCGTCATCTCGCCAACCTTCACCGAAGTCCCCAGTGCCAGCAGCGTTACTTCATTGCCGTCGCGCACTGTCTGCCACAACTTGAACCCGCCGGCGCCGATAATCAAGACACCGCACAGCAATGCGGTCAAAATTAATTTTCGCGTGCTCATTGGCAATCAAGCCTAGGTGAGCGCTTCGTGACGCGCGGATGTACCATTTGCCACATGGCTATTGCTCGCCGTCGCACCACTTACTGCTTCGCCGTAGCCGTCTTATCGCTCGCGATTTTGACTGCTGCGTGCGCTTCGTCAACTGCGAGCGATTCACGGCCGGGCGAACTTGCCGCTTTTGAAGTGCCAGATTTTTCGTCGAAACTGATCGATGGCACCCCGGTTTCCCTCGCCGAAAAACTCGCCGGGCGGCCGGTGGCATTGTGGTTCTGGGCGCCGGGTTGCAGCTCATGCAATACCGAGGCTCCGACGATCGAGGCGACTGCGAAAAAGTATGTCGGAGAAGTAACCGTGCTTGGCGTCGCATGGAACGGCACGACCCAAGCAATGCACGACTTCGAGGTGAGACACGGCCTGACCTTTACGACCGTCAACGATGCTGACGGCAAAATTTTTGAGCAATTTGGCGTGGCAATCCAACCAGCCTGGGTGTTCATAGCCCAAGACGGCTCAATGACGACACGCCTCGGCGCGACTGACGAGGCAACTTTAGAAGCCGAACTGAAAAAGTTGGGTGCATTGTAAATGGGCCTTCGCAATATTGGCAAGAAGTTGCGCGCCGATACTGGTGAGCTAAGCGCAAATCGCCTCGTCAATCGCTTCGAAGGCCTCGGCCACGCCAAGATCGGTTCGATCACCTCCCGAAAACGCGTAACAATCTGCGGCGAAATTAAACGCATGAGTATCAAGCCGCGATCTGGAATTCCCGCAGTGGAACTCGTACTCAACGACGGAACCGGCAACGCCACGGTGATTTTTAGCGGACGGCGCCAAATACCCGGTATCCACCATGGCCAATGCATAGAAGTAACTGGCGTTGCGTTTGCCGATCACGGCATAAATGTGTTTCTGAACCCCGCCTACAGAATTCTTCCAACCGCAGAAGACTGAAAATCGGCGTCAGCCGACGAGAAGTTTTTTAACTGCCTCTTCGGCGTCTTCGGTTATTAGAGCCATGACTTCATCGCCGGGGCGCAAAATAGTGTCGCGATTCGGCACCAACACCCGATCGTCGCGCATGATCGCCACAACCGACGCGCTACGAGGAAATTGCAGATCAACGAGCGCCTTATTTGCGGCCGGCGAATTTTCGGCGAGCGTTACCTCGACCAACTCGGCCTTGCCGCCCCTAAGTTGCATAAGGCGCACGAAGCTACCGACATCAACCGCCTCTTGCACCAAGCTAGTGATCAGGTGCGGAGTCGACACCGAAACGTCAACTCCCCACATCTCGTTGAACATCCAGTAGTTCTTTGGGTTATTCACGCGCGCAATGATGCGGGGCACGCCGAACTCTTGCTTGGCCAGCAGTGAGACCACCAAGTTGTCTTCGTCGTCGCCAGTTACCGCGGCCACAACATCGGCAAGCGGCACGCCGGCTTCTTCCAAAACGGCGACATCACACGCGTCGCCAAGAAGCCAGACTGCTCCGAACGCGGCGACTTCTGCAGCATGCTCGCGCGTAACGGCGCGATCGTTATCGACGATGGTGACCTCATGACCCGCACCCGCAAGTTGCTCGGCGGTAAAACGACCGACGCTTCCGCCGCCTGCGATTATTACCTTCATGATCAGTGACCCTTCTTGTTTACCGATGTAGATTTTTGGAGAGCATCAAATTCGCTGAGTGCTGCAATCTCTACAGAGACGTACGCGACATCCCCTTGTTGCACGACGGTGTCGGCGTTTGGGATCATGGCCGTGCCTAAGCGGCGTATCGCAACAATTCGCGCGGAATTGGTATCGATACTTAAAACGCGCTCGCCAATTTTAGACTCTGGCAATTCGCGTTCAACGATAATTACCTTTGCGCTCGGGTCTGTCCACTCAACCGCGGGAGCGTCGGGCAAGATGCGACGCAGGATGCGCTCGGCCGTCCACTTAACCGTTGCGACAGTGGCGATGCCTAAACGTTCATAGATCTCGGCGCGTTTCGGGTCGTAGATTCGCGCCACTACCCGCTCGATACCAAACTTCTCGCGTGCCACTCTGGCTACCAAAATGTTCGAGTTGTCGCCGTTCGTCACGGCAGCCAGCGCATCAGCCTTTTCGATACCTGCCTTGATCAGCGTGTCGTGGTCAAAGCCAATTCCGGATATTTTTTGACCAGCGAAGTCCTCGCCTAGTCGCGTAAATGCTTCGGGCTTGCGGTCGATCACGGCCACCGTGTGACCACCACCAATTAGTTCGCGCCCGAGCGACGAACCCACGCGACCACAACCAACTATTACTACATGCACTTCGAGCTCCTTCTTTGAGCGCTTTTCACAACATTTTTACTACGTGACCACAAGTTGCTACTGGTAAAGCGTACGCCTATTATTCGCACATCGGGTCGCTCGTGTGCGAGGATTATCTACCGCATGGCCAAGTCGAACAACATACTCAAGCGTTTCTTTATCGGCGCGCCGATTGCCACTTCCGAAGACGCCCACCAGCGGCTCTCGAAGAAGGTCGCATTGCCGGTCTTCGCCAGCGACGCGATTTCTTCGACCGCGTACGCCACAGAAGAGATTCTCATCGTGTTCCTGTCTCTTGGCGCCGTTGGCATGGCCGCATACAGCATGCTGGTGCCAATTTCGCTGATCGTCATCGCCCTGCTGACGATCGTGGTTATTAGTTACCGACAAACAATTTTCGCCTACCCGAACGGCGGTGGCTCGTACATTGTCTCCAAGGAAAACCTCGGTGAATACCCCGGCTTAGTTGCGGGTGCTTCTCTGATGATTGACTACGTGCTAACTGTCTGCGTATCGGTTGCCGGCGGCGTCGCGGCGATAATTTCGGCCTTTAACGGTCTCGCTCCCTACAGAGTGCAGATCTGCATCGGATTTGTGTTGCTGATGATGGTCGCCAACTTGCGCGGGCTCAAAGAGTCGGGAACGCTATTCGCGCCACCTACCTACCTCTATGTACTGAGCCTCGTCGCCCTGATTGTCGTTGGTCTATATAGGGTATTCGTACAAAATCTCCCGCCGATCGAACACACTGGCGAGGCCGCAGAGCTCCTCAAGATGCAAGGTTCGATAACCGCGTTCTATTTTCTCAAGGCATTCTCGTCTGGCGCCGTGGCGCTAACCGGCGTAGAGGCCGTTTCGAACGGAGTGCCAGCATTCAAAAAACCTGAGTCGAGAAATGCCAGCCATACTCTTATCTGGATGGCCGTGATCTTGGGTTCATGCTTCTTCGGCCTCAGCGTTCTCGCCCAGCACCTGCAACCGGTAAAAGACCACGAGGGCAAAATTCCTAACACTGTTCTTGCCCAACTTGCCGAGCAGGTCTACGGCGGACGAAACGTATTCTTTTACACGACCCAGTTCGCGACGTTTGCAATCTTGATTCTGGCGGCAAATACGTCATACGCCGACTTCCCTCGACTGAGTTCGATCATCGCCAGAGACAACTATTTGCCGAGACAATTCACCAACAGAGGCGACCGTCTCGTATTCTCAAACGGCGTAATTTTCTTGAGTGCGGCTTCAATCGCTCTCCTAATTGCGTTTAAGGGGTTGATCAGCGCACTGATTCCACTTTATGCAGTAGGCGTGTTCACTGGTTTCACACTGAGCCAAGCCGGAATGTGTGTCCATCACTATCGGCATCGCGAACCAAGATGGAAGCTGCACATCGCAGTTAACGGCGTGGGGTCAATTACGACATTCTTTGTAGCCGGAATATTCGTGGTAGTGAAGTTCACAGATGGCGCGTGGATTCCGGCCGTCTTAATTCCAATCATGATGTTCGGCTTTAAAGGCGTGCACCGCCACTACACGCGTGTGCGCAATTTCCTCAAGGCCGATGTCAACTACAAGGCGCCATTTCACACCCACTTCGTAATCGTGCTCGTTGGCTCGGTGAACCAAGGCGTGCTGCAGGCAATTAAGTACGCCGAGAGTCTGCGCCCAGACCGACTTCTGGCAATCTCAGTCGTGCAGAGCCCAGAAGATGGCATCAAACTCGCGCGGCAATGGCACGACTACGGCATCAATGTTGAACTCGACTTGGTGCAATCAGACTTCAGAGACCTCACCGAACCATTACTAAATCGCATCAATGAACTCGACAGCGTCTACGAAGACGACCTGATTACCGTCGTCATTCCCGAGTTCGTGACGAGCCTGCGCTCTCAGTGGCTCCACAACCAGTCGGCATTGTCGATAAAAGCCAGGCTGCTGTATAGAC
>JAYTUM010000189.1:0-5303 GCA_043744575.1 Acidimicrobiales bacterium
TGTAAGCGACAGCTACATCATCCCCGTCGTCGCCATACTCAAGTCGCCGCCTTCTATCGCGGCGCAAAATAGCGAGGTCGATCGCGTTTTCAGTGTGCCATTAATCGATTTGGTTAGGCACGACACATACTCTGAGGAGTTTTGGGGTACTCCCGACGACGAGTACCGGCTCCACTTCTTCTATCTCGACGATGAAACCGTATGGGGCGCAACTGGCCATATGCTCCACCAATTGCTATCCGTTGCGGTCGCGCGCTAGGCATCGACAAGACTTACGAACCGCCCGCTGCCCGGACCGCGGTGTAAAAGATCTCTGCCCAAGCCACGCAACGAACCTTGAAGGTACGCATTCTTGGTCGACATGACTCATCGAGGTCGCGACGAAACTGGTCGTCAATTCGCTGTCTCGTGTTGCTATTGAACAATCCGTGACTCTTAAAATTGCGGTAGCCGAAGTCATGACGCAGGCACGGCCAGCGAAAGTCGAATGATCTACCAGAGTCGCCCAGCAATGGAGCCGAGCAACCGTCGGTCGTCCAATCCAACGCCTTGTTCGTTCGCCTAAAGGATGGGTATTGACGAGTGAAGGTTTTAAGGTCGAGGTCGAACATCAGGTGGGTGATGATTTCTACCTCGTCGGAATACGTATTTGACTCGGGGTCAGGCGGGGCAGAGTTGGCGGCAAGAACGCTCGTAGCCGCGACGAGCATGCTCAGGCCCAAGCCCATGAATGCCGCCTTCGTTAAGTAACGCCTTCGATGCTTTTAATGCGATGTGTGAATGGCGGTACTATTTACGGCTGCGAATCTCCCTGAGCACATTGGCCATCTCGATAGCGCCAATCGCGGCTTCTTCTCCCTTGTTGCCCGCTCCAGGTCCCGAACGATCGACGGCCTGTTGCACGTTTTCCGTCGTCAAAACCGCGAATCCAATCGGCATTCCCGTTTCGACTTGGATGGCGGCAATGCTCTCTGCGCATGGGCCAGCGACGTATTCGAAGTGGGCGGTGTCGCCACGGATTACTGCGCCGAGCGCAATCAGAGCGTCATATTTGCCGCTCGTCGCCATCGCCTTGGCGGCGATAGGTATTTCGAATGCGCCAGGCACCCAAGCGATATCAACATCGGTGTCGCTAACACCGCATGCGCTCAGGCCGCGCTTGGCGCCGTCTAACAGAGCGGTAACGATGAACTCATTGAATCGCGAACATACGATGCCAATCCGCATCTCCGTGCCCTTGTGTTGGCCTTCGAAAATCGTCATAGTTTTTCTCCTGATTTGCTGATATCTGAGCCGTCAAAGACGTGGCCGAGTCGGTCTCGCTTGGTACGCAGGTAGGCCTCGTTCTCGGGTGTTGATTCTGTCGCGATGGCGACGCGCTCGACAATCTTTAGACCGTAGCCCGCGATGCCCCCGTACTTGGCCGGGTTGTTAGTGATCAAACGCAATTCGTGCGCGCCAAGATCCGCCAATATCTGTGCGCCGATACCATACTCTCGGCTATCAACTGGCAGGCCAAGTTCGGTATTGGCGTCGACGGTGTCGAATCCTTCATCCTGCAGCGAATAGGCACGAATTTTGTGGCCGATTCCGATGCCGCGACCCTCGTGCCCCCGCAGGTACACGACAACTCCGCGGCCTTCTTCGGCGATGCGCTGCATCGCTGCCGCAAGTTGCGGTCCGCAATCACAACGCTTGCTGCCGAACACATCGCCAGTGAGACATTCGCTGTGCACGCGGGTCAGCACTGGCGCGCCGTCGCTGAGATCGCCCTTGACGAAGGCCAAGTGTTCGATCCCGTCGATGGTGCTGCAGTATGCGATGCAATTGAAAGTTCCCCATGCGGTTGGCACGTTCGCCGCACCCATGCGCTCGACGAGCCTCTCGTTGTGGCGACGATAAGTAATCAGGTCGGCGATCGACGAGAGCAACAGTCCGTGCTGCTCGCAGAATCTATTCAGGTCTGGCAATCGAGCCATCGAGCCATCGTCGTTTTGAATTTCGCATATAATTCCGGCGGGGTGGCAACCTGCGAGGCGGGCTAAATCAACGGACGCTTCGGTGTGGCCGGCGCGCTTGAGCACTCCGCCTTCTCGGGCTCGTAACGGGAAGATGTGGCCCGGTCGGGCAAATGCGCTGTGGGCCACTGCAGGGTCTGCGAGCGAGCGCAGAGTGGCGGCCCGGTCGGCGGCCGAGATGCCAGTCGTAGTGCCCTCCATCAGGTCGACCGAAATAGTGAACGCCGTGCGTTGGCTCTCGGTGTTGTTATCAACCATCAGCGGCAGTCGCAACTCGTCGCAGCGCTCTGGGGTTAGTGGGGCCACGATCACGCCTGAAGTGTGGCGGATAATAAACGCGATCTTCTCTGGAGTCGCGAATTGCGCCGCCATGATTAGGTCGCCCTCGTTCTCGCGATCCTCATCGTCGACCATTACCACCATCTCGCCGCGCCCGATCGCCGCGATCACATCTTTAATCGGTGCCATCTCTAATGCTCTATTTTTTAGGCTCATACCCGGCCATCTCCTGTGCTTAAAGTTTGAATATTTGGTTCGACTATTATTTCGATGTCGTCGCCAAGGTTGCTGACGCCGACGAAGCGGCCGCGCCAGATGGCTGCCATGGTCGACGCCGCAGACCCGTCGATTACGGCGCGGGCAGCATTGCCTCCTGCGATCGCCGGGGCAATGTGCATGATGTAGCGATCGACAAGCCCAAGTTCGTGAAACGATGCCGCCACCTTCGGCCCACCCTCGACTAGCAGCTGTAGAACGTCATCCGCGCCAAGTTTGTCTAAGAGTTCCGCTATCTCGCCGTCCCATTCAAGGCACGGATGCACGTGTGCTCCCGAATTGATCTTGCCCAGGACGACCCGCCGAGGCGAAACACCCTCGACACCGCGCACCGTGAGATAAGGGTCATCGAGGCGCACCGTGCCGGCACCGACCAAAATCGCGTCGCTTTCGGCGCGCAGTTCGTGCACGCGTCGGCGCGCGTCTTGGCCCGTTATCCATTGGCTCGTGCCGTCTGGCGCAGCCGTGCGGCCGTCGATCGTGCAGGCCATCTTCAAAATCACGAAGGGTCGCTTGGTGCGGCGATGATGTAGGTACGGCGCGAGCTGCCGGGCCACCTCGGCACTGCAAACTCCGACATCAACCGAGATTCCTGCGGCGCGCAGCGCAGCAACTCCGTTGCCCGAAACTTTCTCGTCTGGGTCTTCAACACCTACGACCACGCGTGTAATGCCAGCACTGATTATCGCATCGGTGCACGGACCAGTGCGCCCAGTATGGCTGCACGGCTCAAGGGTCGTGTATAAAATCGCACCGCGCAATTCTTCGCCGGCCGCTTGCAGCGCCACGATTTCGGCGTGTGCGCCGCCAGGTTGAGAGGTTGCACCTGTTGAGACGACGCCATTGCGATTCGTGATGACCGCACCGACCCACGGATTTGGTCGACTGCGCAGGCGCGCCTGCGCGGCTGTCGCCACCGCCAGTTGCATCGCCTGCTCATCAATCGTGGTCATCGTGTTCACTTTCGCGTGGTTTGACCTCGCGCAGGCAACGGGGATCGACGACGAAAGCGGCACTTGCACGCGCGTACGCCAAATCAAACTGACGCGCCCGCATGCAGGCGATACCTACGTCTTCTTGCTCCCATCCGGACTTTGACCGTCGGCCCTGGAATTTCACCAAGTCAGCCCCACGATCGCTCGTGAGGGTCGCGGGCTTTCACCGCCGGTAGGGGATTACACCCAACCCTGCAAGAAGTACTTAAGTTCTATGTTGTTGACACTTTGTGCATCAATGCGATGCACGTGCTTAAGACTACGCGCCTAGCCCCAGATTCGCACCGCCAGAGATAGCCGCATTCTTGGGTCGATTAGGCGTGCACCTGCGGTGTTGGCGTACTGGCCAACCTGGCCTCGCGCTGCGCCAGTAATAATACGCCACCCAATATCAGAATCGCCCCAAAAATCTGCCGCCGCGAAAGCGACTGCGACAGAAACACAACCCCCGTGCCGACAGAAACGAGCACCTCGAATGTTCCGATTACTGCGCTCTTACTTGCTCCGATTCGATTCATACCCGCAAAGAAGATACCCATCGCGCCGATCGTGCCGACGGTACCGATCTCTAGTGCTGGTAGCCACACATTGGCAACGTATGGCATTGTCGTTGGTAAACCCGGTGGATCAAGAAGCCAAACGACGACAAAAGAAAAAGCCGCGCCTGTAAACACAAGCCACAAACCTGTAAGCAGGTCGACACGTGGCATAATTGTGCCGCCGAAGACCGAGTAGATCGCGTAGGCGAACGCGCCAAAGACGATGAAGGCAACCCCGGTTGCTTGCCCACCTTGCACGTCGCTCGCGCTCAAAACCACGCCGATTATCGTCGATAGCAAACACGGCCAGATGATTGCTGGCGGCTTGTGGTGGTAGATAATCCATCCAAAGATTACAACGAGAATGGGGTAGAAGTAGAAGATAACCATTGCCAGGCCGCTGTCGAGGTATTTCATGGCGCTAAACATGCACACGCTGTTGAGATATAACCCGATTGCGCCGAGCAGAAATAATTGAATGCGCAACTTGCGCGGAGGCCACCCGCCAAAGCCGCTGCGCGCGAGACGAACGCAGAACAAGATGATGCTGGCGATTACATACCTGGTCGTCATCAAACCGAAGGGGTCGGCGCCATAATCGAAGGCGTGATACACGAAGATCGGTGTAATGCCGTACAGCGCCGCGCTGACGACAGCCATCGCTACGCCAACGAGCCCCGCATTATTTTTCACACGGCGAGGCTAGTTGTTCGACTTTTGAGAAATCTGCTGGGCCTTGGCGCGATCGGTTCTAATAACGCTACGCGCGATAACAGTCATGATTACGGTTAGCCCGGTAATTAAAGTAGCAAAAGTGGCGTATTGCATCACGCCGCCGCGATCGCCTGAGAGTACGGGCTTGGTGCCGCAGCCTGGTTTGGGGTAAAGCCCCACGCAGTCGCTGACGCTGCCCGGCAAATTGTATGTGTATATAGAGGTCACTGATGGCTGCGGAGTCGTGTCGGTTGTCGTATCCGTATTAGCGCCAGACCCTGACATCGTCGACCCAAGCGCGAGGGCCGGCGCCGCTAAGCAGGCCAGCGCGATTGCGAATAATGCTGGGGTGATTATTGCTAGCCCGAGTCTTGTTCGATTCTGCATGGCTACATCGTCACACCTTCGGGCCCCGAATGCCACTCGCCAACTACAGTCAGTTGTCACTATGGCCGCCAGAATCGCCCAACTGCCGACTCTGC
>JAYTUM010000190.1:0-1377 GCA_043744575.1 Acidimicrobiales bacterium
GGACCAGATCTTGTAGTCGTCGCCCGTGCCGGAGTTGGCCTTGACAATATCGATGTGCGCGCGGCAACCGAGCGGGGCGTGATGGTAGTTAATGCCCCGCAATCAAATGTATTGTCTGCCGCCGAACACACAATGGCTCTAATTTTGGGGCTTGCCCGCAATGTCCCTCAGGCACACCGCGCACTCGTCTCGGGTCGCTGGGAGCGCACGAAATGGGAGGGCATCGAACTCGCCGGCAAGACGCTAGGCATCCTTGGCCTCGGTCGAATCGGCACGCTCGTAGCCCAACGCGCGCGGGCCTTCGACATGCGCCTCATGGCATTTGACCCATTCGTCTCTCGAGATCGCGCACGCGAACTCGGAGTCGAGATGGCGACACTTGAAGAAGTGGTCGAACAATCCGACTTGTTGACAATCCACTTGCCAAAGACGCCCGAGACGACAAACATCATCGACGCTGCGATGATGAAGCGCGCCAAGAAAACCCTGCGCATCGTCAACGTCGCCCGCGGCGGAATCATCAGCGAAATAGACCTCGCAGCGGCATTAGCTAGTGGTGATATTGCCGGTGTGGCACTCGATGTGTTTAGCGTCGAGCCGACAACCGCATCGCCGTTGTTTGCGTTCGAAAACGTAATCGTCACGCCGCACCTCGGAGCGAGCACGCGCGAGGCCCAAGATCGAGCCGGCGAAGTCGTCGCCGACATGGTCTGCCTGGCGCTCAACGGCGACTTCGTGCCGTTCGCAGTCAATGTCCAGTCTGGCGACGCCAATGAAACCATCAAGCCGTTTGTCCCGCTCGCAGAACGCCTCGGTCGAGTTTTTGCTTCGCTACTTGGCGACACGCCGAGCACGCTAGAGATTGTTACGAGCGGAGAGATCGGCGCGTACGACCCGAGCCTGATCACTATCAGCGCGCTCAAGGGCGCATTGTCGGTGTGGTCGAAAGACTTCGTCAGCCTCGTTAACGCGCCCGTGCTGGCACGAAATCTCAACCTAACTTTTGGCGGCACGGCGACAACAACAACAGTTCATCACGACTACATCAACCTGATCACATTGCGTTCTGGCGACCGCAACCTCTCGGCCACTCTCACTGGTCGCCGGCGCGAGGCACGCATCGTAATCATCGACGACCACCTCACCGATATCCCGCCATCTGAGCACATGCTTGTAGTGACTAACGACGACAGGCCGGGCGCAATCGGCAGAGTCGCCACAACTCTTGGCAATGCCGAAATCAATATCAGCAACATGGATGTGGGCACGACAGCGACATCCGGAAGCGCAATTATGTGCATCGCCACATCGATCAAGGTTCCTGAACAGGTTCTCGATTCGCTACGCCAACTACCTGGCATCGTCACCGTCGTGGCA
>JAYTUM010000191.1:0-1373 GCA_043744575.1 Acidimicrobiales bacterium
CGACGAATACGTCTTGCCCGTGCCCGGCGGCCCCTGAATCACCAAATACGACTTATCGAGGTGATGAATCGCCTCGGCGATGTCGGCGGTCGTCATCGCCTCGTTCTCGCTGACTGACCGCAGATTGAACCCATCAATAAACCGCGGAGGGTGCAGTGCCAATAGCTGCTGTGCGGCAGGGAATTTCGAGTAGTCGCTAATATTCACGGCCGCCGCCAGTTCTTGCAACGCCGCTTCGAACTGCGCCTTCGAGAAAAAGTCTTTGACAAACACCGAGCGCGGATGGGGGATCTCTTCGGACTCATAACGTAGGTCAAGTTCAACAAATCCACGATCCAAATCAATGCTGATGACGGTCGCGCTACCAGTCGGCCCGGCATCTTCGACGCCTTCGCGGAACGGCCAAAATGTTGATGAGTCGACCTTCGCTCCCTCGGTCATCTTGGTGATCTGCGTCGGGTCAAACTGATATTGGCGCACCGCCTTAAAACCGTGCTTATTCGAACGCGTGTCGCCAGCCGAGATCTCACTCACAAACCGCAAGCCGGCCAGCGCGCTCGGGCTGTCGTATAACTCGTCGTTCTCCATCGACAAGAAAGTGAGAAACTCCCACGTGTCGACGGCCTGTTCACGCTTGTGAAAATCGAGTAGGTCGGCCATCAGCCACCGGTGTTGTAAGGCCAGCGCAGCATCTTCACTGAGGTCGGGGTTGAAGCGATCGGCGTTGAGTTGCGCAACAAGCCCAGTGCCGATCGTCTCGTCTGCGATCGCGATTCGCAGTTGCGGACGCGTCAGCCCACTCAACTCGTCTGGCGATTGGGCCAGTTGCGTGTGCAACAAAGCGAGCTGCGTCTCGAGCCAATCGCGCAACTCGATAGTCGAGTAGCAGTCGTTCTTGTTGTATTCGGCGAGCTCGCGCAACACCGCCACGTCTCCCTGTGGTCCGAGCCCATTGTTATTGATCGACTGCAGCCAACGCTCGTAGTAAACAATGCTCAAACCGCCGTCGGCCACCAAATCGGTGCGGTCAAAGTTGTACATCTGCTCGAGCTTCTTGATCGAATACGACTCGACACCAATACGTATCGCCTGCATCACCACGCGCGAAAGGTCAACAAACACCCGCTCGCGAATCAGCCCCTGCAATGCCGTTTCTTCTGTCGCATACCTCGTAGCGAGGCGACGCAACGCCGAGGGCTCGTAGTGCCCGAAGTGATACACGCGCATGTTCTCGAAACCACGAATGTTGCGGCGCACATTAATAAACGCGACCACATCGATGAGCGCCTGGCGCTCTTCTTCGGGAGTATGCGCCCAAATCTCGTGATACTTAAACGTGCCGTCGCGCTCCTTCCAAGCAAAACCGTGCAGGT
>JAYTUM010000192.1:0-1372 GCA_043744575.1 Acidimicrobiales bacterium
GCCTTGTGGCGGGGCTGGCGCACCTTCAACTTCGCCATCTCGACGCTTAGTGGCGCGGGTTTTTCTTCGGCGCACACGCGCAGCGAATCGTGCAGTGCACTATGGTCGATCTTCATCCACTCGCCCGGGCCAGCCAGGTACGCGCGCAAACCCTTGAGCATGTACTCGGTGCTGGCGTAACGCATCGAGAACAGGTTGCGAAACCCGAACGACGCGAAACGGTAGGCGAGGTTCCACCAACGATGGGCATCAAACGCCAGAGTGTCGACTAGCGCCAGGTTGCGCGCCTCGTAGAACAACGACGACGGGTTGTTCTTGAGCCCGAAGTCGGCGTGCCAGACGATGATGCCATTCAGTGTGACCGTGTGCTTGCCCGTGTGCATCAAGCCGAAGCCGACGTCGTCGCCGCGCACAAATACCGGCAGCGGGTTGTCGCGCGTGATCGTGATCGGAAACGCGGTGTACCACCACGCGGTGTAGGCGAATTTGATCTCGGGCGCGTCGAGCAACGCGATCTCGCGGTCGCGCATGTCGTCATCGCGACCGAGCGCTTGCAGCGGGTAGATCGAGCGCCACGAATACTCGGCACCCGCCTCAAACTGCATCCACTGGCGCTCCTCGCTAAGCATCGCTCCGTGAACGCACAACTTTTCGTCCTTGGCAAACCTGAATAACGCCATCGTGCGCACGAGCGCTTCCGGCTCGAGCGTGATGTCGTCGTCCATAAACAGCACATGCGTCGCCCAGCCGTCGCGGCGCAGTTGCATCAACCCGCGGGCGAACCCACCCGCCCCGCCGAGATTTGAGTTGCCGATCACTACTAGCGGCGCATCACTCGGCGCATCGAACTTAATGTTGCGGGCGTTGTCGACTACCAACACGCGCACCGCGCCCTGCAAAGATTCGGTGCCGCTGATCAGATCGAGCACATTGCGCACAGTCTTAGTCACGTACTCCTGGCGATTGAATGTCGTTATCGAAAGCGAAAGCCGCACCTCGTGCGCCGGCACTTGCGGCGTAAACCAATATCCGCCGTGCACGACCACGTCGCCCCTGGCGACGATGCGCACAAACAGTGTGCCGAAATCCGAGTTGCCCAACTGGGGCGCCTGCAAGGTAACTGGCTCGGTGCCCAATTCGCTCGAAACTACGACGTGCTCGGCCGTGCCAAGCACCGCGACCATCTCGGCGCGCCCCGCGCCTACAGCATTTACCCGCACCCACAGATCGTTGACGAGCGTGACGCGCCGCCACCTGCCTGCCGCGAAGACGCCAAATGATGTGTCAAAGCTCAGCGTTGCGGGCCCAGTCAAAATGACAAAGTCTTTGCCGACCACGACGCTGCCAGTCGTGCGCGCGTACAACAGCGGCT
>JAYTUM010000193.1:0-1357 GCA_043744575.1 Acidimicrobiales bacterium
GGGGAGACGATAGATCGGAAGTGGCCCACGTCGCCGCGTTGAATATAACCAAGGGCTGCCGCCCAAAAGTTGGTCATCGTCTCGATGTCGTTGCAATTGATAACGATCCCGACTCGCGGCCCAATCCAAGGTTCCATATTTACATCGCGCTCCGGCGCAGCAACTCAGGTGTCGGCTCGCACTCTGCGGCAAGCGCATCGGGCGTGGCATCGGTTATGCCAATGCTTCCGATCACCTTGACAAACATCTCGGCCGCGACAACATCCGTGGCCACTTCAAATAACTCGCGCCCCTCAACAACGCGCCTATTCATCGCCGACCACAGCGGTTCTGGCAATCGCGTGCCTACTCCAGCCACGAGCCACGCAGGTCGTGACGCGCAATAGGCGATGCCGGCGACCCCGTGAGCACCGCCCGCGCACAGCACCTGCGTCGGGCCGCACGCCAGCGCCTCGATGATCACAACATCCGACATTAATACTGCGCCTGCCGCGCCCTCGAGCGCGACGCATTCGACACTCACATCGGCGCGCTCAAGCGCGTTGACAGCGGCCTGACCGTCGCCGTGGCTGTCGATCACGAGCACGCGACAATCGCCGCGTTGCACGGCGGCCTGCATCGCCACCGGCGACCATCCGACAACACAAAGCGTCGCCTCGTTGGGCAACGCGCGCGCCAAATGGGCAGCACTGGCATCGTCCGAGATCTCCGCGGCAAGTTCGTCCGCCAAGTCGAATGGCTCGGGCGACGACAACAACTTCGCGCACAGCCACCACAGCGGCCCGACAGTGGGGTGACGTTCAATGATTCGCCGGCAAGCTAGTACCAATCCCGCGGGCTCATTTTGTAAGCCCCGCATGGCGATCGCGGTCGCGGCCACCAAACTCGCTGGGTCGGCCCCCGTGGCGCGTGCCACAAATCGCAGGTGCTCTATCGGGTGCATTTCTCAAACGCTAGTGCCGACTTGCTACGGTCGCTGTTGTGGCTACATCACCCTCCCTTGACACAATGCTCCAACCCTTAGTCGGCGAAGCTCGCCCGCTGCACGAGTGGCTCACAACTTTTCACTTCGCCTCGGTAGTCATCGACCCATACACAAACGAAAGCAGTTGGATAATAGAAACTGCGGCGCGAATCTTGCGTCAGTTCTATGGCGCGTCGGTTCGCGTCAACTTCATCGTTACCGCGAGTGCCGCCGAGGCCGACCAATTTCTCGGACCGCTGGCGAAAGAATTTCTAACTTTCGCCGACCCAGATCGAGTGCTTGTCAAGCAACTGGGCCTAAGTGAATTGCCGGCGTTCGTGTTCTTGCGCATCGATGGCACGGTGCTAGCCGCGGCCGAGGGCTGGAGCGCTC
>JAYTUM010000194.1:0-5217 GCA_043744575.1 Acidimicrobiales bacterium
GCGGTCACATCCACGATCACACCAGAATTGCAAGCCGAATTGGACGCGATCCAGGCCGGAATCATCGACGGTTCGATCACCTGGTAATTTGATTAGTAAGATCTGCTCGAGTTGAGCAGTGGTTTGAAACGGGGGTCGCGCAAGCGGCCCCCGTTTTGTTATTCGTACGAAGCGCGGTGGGCTTCTAATTCGGCGAAGTACTAATTCGGCGAAGTACTAATTCGGCGAAGTACTAATTCGGCTCCGTGTATCGGTCGCGATTAGTCTTGGCTTCATGACCAGGGGGCGTGAGTGAAGTTAGAGTTGCGCGGGATCACCAAACGCTTTCCTGGGGTTATCGCCAACGACAATGTCAACCTGACGATTCGCACGGGCGAGGTGCTCGGCTTGATCGGAGAGAACGGCGCGGGCAAATCTACGTTGATGAACGTTCTCTACGGCCTGTACAAGGCAGACGAGGGCACGATCGTATTGGACGATGTACCGGTGCAGTTTCATTCGCCGGCTAGTGCGATACGCGCCGGGATCGGAATGGTCCACCAGCACTTCATGTTGGTACCGGTATTTTCGGTCGCCGAGAATGTCGTCCTTGGCATCGAGCCAACGCGAGCCCTAGGCGTACTTGACATTAATAAGGCCCGCACGATGGTCAATGAAATTTCTAATAGGTACAACCTCGGGCTCGACCCGGACGCAATCGTCGAAGATTTACCCGTCGGTGTTCAGCAAAGGATCGAGATCGTAAAGGTCCTAATCCGCGACGCCAAGGTTGTCGTATTCGACGAGCCGACTGCAGTGCTTACGCCGAGCGAGATCATTGAGTTCTTCGGCATCGTCAAGACACTTATCGAATCTGGCAAAGGCGTCGTGTTTATTACTCACAAGCTTAAGGAGGCCCTCTCGGTCGCCGACCGCATCGCTATTCTTCGTCGCGGAGCGGTCGTCGGCGAGGTTGTGTCGTCGGAGGCGACAGAGAACCAGATTGCCGAGATGATGGTTGGCCGGGCGGTGCAATTGACAGTCAGCAAGAAGCCAGCTAATCCTGGGTCGATCGTCCTAAGTGTCAGCGGGCTCACGGTTTTGGACCCGGACGGCCGCCCGATTGTGCAAGACGTCAGTTTTGAGGTGCGCGCGGGCGAGATCGTTGGCATTGCCGGCGTGCAGGGCAATGGACAGACCGAGTTGGTCGGAGCGCTTACGGGCCTGCGTTCGACGTCTAGTGGCAAGGTTTTGCTTGATGGTGTCGATATCACCAAAGCGTCTCCACGCAAGCGCCACTCGTCTGGCGTCGCCCATATTCCTGAAGATCGACAGCGCCAGGGTTTGGTCGTCGGCCTTAGCATCGCCGAAAACTTGGTGTTGACTAGATATCACGACGCACAGTTTTCTAAGGGAATCCAGATGAAGTGGGACGTCGCGCATAAGGTCGCCGCCGAACTTGTTGCGCAATACGACATCCGCACTCCGTCGGCCGACGATCTCGCTGGCACACTTTCGGGAGGCAATCAGCAAAAAGTAATTGTTGCCCGCGAATTGAGCCGCAATCTGCGCGTGTCGATTTGCTCACAACCAACGAGGGGCGTCGACGTCGGATCGATTGAATACATCCACGAACAGATAATCAAGGAGCGCGACTCTGGCGTGGCCGTGTTGATCGTCAGTACCGAGCTCGATGAGGTGATGTCGTTGTCTGATCGCCTGCTGGTTATGTACCGCGGACGCATCGTTGCCGATGTCGATCCAAAAACGATTAGTGCGATGAATGTTGGTTTGTACATGGCGGGCTCGACGCCAGAAAATGTTGGGGTAGGCGCTTGAAATCATTTCGCATGACGCTGCTCGCGTTGTTTTCGGCGATGGTCGTCGGCGGCGTGATCATTGTGCTGTCCGATGTCAATTCGTTGCGGGATGGCAATTTCGCAACCGCCTTCGGCACCGTCTTTTCCGCCTATCGAGCCTTGTTCGTCGGATCATTTGGCTCGCTACGAGCAATCTCAAGCACAATCAACAGCACTGTGCCTTTGATGCTCTGTGGCGTTTCGGTCGCAATTGCTTTCAAGGCAGGCCTGTTCAATATCGGTGCGACGGGGCAGATGCTGGCTGGCGGTATGGCGTCTCTTTGGGTGGGTTTTTCCATGAACGGCCCCGGCGTAATTCAGGTGCCCCTGGCGATTCTGGCCGGAGCAATTGGCGGCGCGCTGTATGGCTCAATCCCCGGCGTGCTCAAGGCTCGCACCGGAGCGCACGAGGTAATCACCACGATCATGCTTAATAGCATTGCTGCGCTTTCGGTGCTCTGGCTTTTGAAAACAAACTTGTTTCAGAGGTCTGACCGCACAGATCCGATCTCGAAACTTGTTAAACCCGAGGGTCGCTTGCCGCGACTGTTCGGCTTTTTGAACGGGCGCGAAGACCTGCTCGCGCACAGCGGCTTCATAGTTGCGCTGCTAGCCGTCGCGTTGTTTTGGTGGATTTTGCAGCGCACGACGACGGGATTCGAATTTCGCGTGCTCGGACTCAATAGCGACGCTGCCCAATATGCGGGCATGCGCACCAAGCGCCTTACGGTTTTGGCGATGATCTTCGCGGGGGCTTTCGCCGGCATGGCTGGCGCGAGCGAAGTCATCGGTACATACGGCTACGCGTCACCGAATTTTGCGGGCAACATCGGTTTCGACGCAATCGCCATCGCGCTGCTCGGCAGGTCTTCCCCGCTCGGCACCGCCTTGGCGGCAATATTGTTTGGTGCGTTGCAGGCAGGCGGTCGCCAAATGCAGGCCAATACCGATGTGCCGATAGATCTGATCGTGGTGTTGCGGGCATTGATTGTTCTATTCATCGCCGCGCCGTTGCTGGTGAAGGCGATATGGCGCGTCAAGTCGGAGACGGCGACTCAATCGCAGACATTTAGGGGTTGGGGATCATGAGCGACATCAAGTCTGCGAGTATCGGCCAAAGCGCTGAGCAGCGCAAACGGTCGCGCAACGTCGGCATCGTGTATGTCGTGCTCGGGCTGATCTCGGCCGCGATCTTTACAAATCGTCCCGGCAACTCTGGTTTCAAATTGCTGAACGATTTCATATTCGTCATTCCCGCGAGGCCGTTTGCTTGGGCGCTGGCGATTACCCTCGTGGCTCTAGGTGCGGCCCAATTGCTGCGGGGCATGGGCAAGGTCACCAATGTTGTGCTCACGGTTGCGACTATCAGCTTCGTGGTCGGATTCTTGACATGGGCTGCCTCCGGTGGATCGTTCAGCCTGACGGGAATGCTGCAAGACACGGTCACTCGCAGCGTGCCGATCACGATGGGGGCGCTTGCCGGCATACTCTGCGAGCGAAGCGGCGTCATCAACATCGCCATTGAGGGCCAGCTCTTGGGCGCAGCGTTCGCGGGCAGCGTCGTCGGTTCGGTGCTTGGGCCGTGGCCCGGCATTGCGGCGGCGATGCTGATGGGCGTCGCGCTATCGGGAATCTTGGCTGTCTTCGCGATTCGCTACCGCGTCGATCAGGTGATCGTCGGTTTCGGGATCAATTTTTTTGCGCTTGGCTTGACCAGTTTCTTGGCCTCGCGCGTGCTAACTAAAAATCCGCAATACAACCTCGTCAAACCATTTGCGCCATATGAAGTTCCGCTGCTCTCGAAAATTCCAGTCATCGGGGTCGTGCTGTTCACACAAACTCTATTTGTGTATGTTTCGCTGGTGGCCGTGGCGATCGCGACTTGGGCGTTATTTCGCACCCGCTGGGGTCTGCGCACGAGAGCAATCGGCGAATACCCCAAGGCGGCGGGCACGTTGGGCGTTGACGTGATCAGGCTGCGCTACCGCAATGTCTTGATCGCCGGCGCTGTGGCGGGTTTCGGTGGGGCGTGGTGGCCGGAGGGCACGGTCGGTCGCTTCGATGAAAATATCACCAGCGGTCGCGGCTTTATCGCGCTCGCCGCCGTGATCTTCGGTCGTTGGCATCCTGTTGGGGCATTGAGCGCCGCCCTTGTCTTCAGTTTCTCAGAGGCATTGCAACTAAAACTTTCCAACCTCAACACCGGGATCCCTTCAGAGTTCTTGCTGATGGCGCCCTATCTGGTGACGCTGATTGTCGTTGCCGGTTTTGTCGGTCGAAGCCGAGCCCCAAAGGCGGCCGGTCAGATCTTCGAGGCGCAATAGCGTTACGCACTCTTAGGGCGAAAGCCGACGAGCCCACCGCCAAGTTCTATTCGCGGTCCACCGATCAAGTCGACGCAATAGGGCACCGCGGGCATCACCGCGTCAAGGCACTCGGCGATCGAAGAGGGCTTTCCCGGCAAGTTGATGATCAGGCAAGATCCACGTATTCCGGCCGTCTGGCGCGAAAGTATCGCCGTCGACACCACCTTGAGCGAAACGGCGCGCATCAGTTCGCCAAAACCGGGCAGCATCTTTTCGCAGACCATCTCGGTTGTTTCGGGTGTGATGTCGCGCAAAGCAGGGCCAGTGCCGCCTGTCGTGACGATCAAGCAACAGCCCTCGGTGTCGGCGAGCTCGACGAGCGTACTTGCCAGGACATCGATCTCGTCGGGCACGAGCCGCGCTACGGCAACCCAAGTGCCTGAGAGGTGCGCCGTAAGATACTCGTTTATCGCCGGGCCGCCGCGATCTTCGTATGTACCTGCCGAGGCTCGATCTGAAACGGTGACGATGCCGATTCGTGCGGGGGCGTGTGCCATGCTCATCTGCTTGCAAACTATCAGCGCTGTTAACGAACTACCACTGCAGCAACCGAGTGTCGCCTTTGGCCTTTGGGTTGGTAATGCGAATCCACAGTGACTTGCGAACCTGTGAGAGACCGTAGCGGAACCCGACGCGGGCGAATGCTGCGCGCGACATGTAAGTCAAGCGTTCAGTTGTTTCGCGCAGATTACGTAACATCGCGGTCTGCAGTGGGTCGAGCGGCAAAGCCACACTTTGGGCGGTGAATCGATGCGGTTCAAATTCAAACCAGCGGTAATCCTCCGAGTAGATTCCCGAGACGATGTCGGCCGTCTCTTGGTCGTAGATCTGCGCCAAATTTATTCCAAGCCCGCTATTAAGTCGCGATGGCTTGAAGTTCTTGCCGGATTTTTCGTTGAGGATCTGGGCGAGGCGATCCATTTCGCCCGGTTTATCGACCCGGATCACATGGGTATAGTCGAGTTGGTCGCGATATAACGTGTTATATTGCGGCCGAAAGTGGTCGTCGATCA
>JAYTUM010000195.1:0-5199 GCA_043744575.1 Acidimicrobiales bacterium
CAGTACTGCGTTGTTGAAAGGGCTCGATAAAATTTGGCAATTCGTTGTTCGGCACGAAGCAATCAACGACAATGTGTCCGCCCGGTGCGAGCCGTATCGCGGCCGCCGCCAAACATTCGCGCTGCTCGTCGGCGCTAAGCAAATTGAACAGCGTGTTGTAGGCGATCAAGATCAGGGTGAACGGTCCGCTCGGCATGTCGCGAACCATGTGTCCAAGCACGGCCCAGATTGGTGCGCTAGGTGGCGCCTTGGCCAGCAATTTCTCGAGCATAAGCGGCGAAGAGTCGATGCCAACAACAGCAACCCCCTCATCCGCGCCGCGAATTGCGAGCGGTACGGCGATGCGCCCAGTGCCGACCCCGAGCTCTAAGACAGAGCCTCGCTCGGCGAGTTCAATAAGCGCCGACACACAAGCGTCGGCGTCATCTAAGTCGTGATACCAGTCGTCGTAGACATCCGCGAATACGTCGCCATATTCGTTGTGCGAGTAGATCATGTCGTCTATCTCAGCATGTTCTGGCAGTCGGCGCATCGTCTGAGTGAAATCAGCAACTACAATTGACAGCAATGGTTACGTATCTAGACCACGCGGCGACCACGCCGATGCGCCCAGAGGCAATCGCGGCGATGCTGCCGTATCTAGATGGCGTCTATGCCAATCCGTCGGGCTCGCATCGCTTTGCTCGCGAGGCTCGCCGCGCCATCGATGAGGCCCGCGACGTGATTGCCGACGTGCTCGGCTGCAAGCCGGGCGAGATCGTCTTTACGAGCGGCGGCACTGAGGGCGATAACGCCAGCATTCTCGGCGCGGTTCGTAGGCTCGGCGGGGTTGCAGTATGTTCGTCAACCGAGCACCACGCGGTGCTGCATTGCGTCGAACATGTGCAGGGTCAAGTTGTGCGAGTGAACGCACTAGGGCAAATCGATTTGCAGGCGCTAAAGGCAATATTGCTCGAGGCCACACCTCAGAATCCAATCACCGTCGTTTCGGTGATGGCGGTCAACAATGAAGTAGGCACCATCACGCCGATGCGCGAAGTTGCCAAAATTGTGCGCGCCCACGCGCCCAACGCGATCTTGCACACCGACGCGGTGCAGGCCGCGTGTTGGTTCGACCTGCGCGAAATCTCCAAACTCGTCGACGTGATGTCACTGTCGGCGCACAAGTTCGGCGGGCCAAAGGGTGTCGGAGTGATGATGATTCGCCTGGGCAAAGACCTTGAGCCGCTGATCCTCGGCGGCGGCCAGGAGCGCGACAGGCGCAGCGGCACCCACAACGTTGCCGGCATCATCGCCACCGCAACTGCATTGCAAATAATCGACGCGGCGCGCCAAGACGAGGCCGCGCGCATCACGAAACTCCGCGATCGCCTCGTCGATGAAATCATGGCCGCCGTGCCTGATGTGCTCGAGACTGTTCCTCGCGAGCACCGCGTGCCAGGCATCGCGCACTTGTGCTTTAAGAATTGCGAGAACGAAGCTCTGCTATATCTGCTAGACGAATCAGAGGTCTGCGCCTCTGCCGCCTCGGCGTGTGCCAGCGGCGCGATGGAACCGTCGCATGTGTTGCAGGCAATGGGCGTCACCACGCAATGGAGCATGGGCGCGCTGCGCTTGAGCCTCGGTCACACAACGACCGACGCCGACATTGACAACGCCGTTGCCGCCGTGGTCGCCGCGGTAAACAAACTGCGCCGCTAGATCGCCAATTAGGGCCCGTATCCTTATTGGTTATGAAGGTCCTTGTAGCCATGTCTGGAGGCGTCGATTCTTCGGTCGCCGCAGCCGAACTCAAAACTCAGGGGCACGAGGTCGTCGGTGTGACAATGCGTCTGTGGGGTGGCGAGAGCGACACGGGTTGCTGCTCGGTCTCCGACGTTGATGACGCCCGCCGTGTTGCGCAGCAGCTCGGTATCGATCACCTGGTCTTCAATTTTTCTGACGATTTCAACACTCACGTCGTAGATCCGTATGTGAAGGCACATGTCGATGGCTTTACGCCGAACCCATGCATCGAGTGCAATCGCCACCTTAAGTTCGATCGCCTCAGCAAGCGCGCCAGACTGCTCGGCTTCGACGCGGTTGCAACCGGCCACCACGCGCAAATTGAAACAGATGATGCGGGCACGCTTCGCCTAACCCGCGGCCACGACGTCGCCAAGGATCAGTCGTACGTGGTGCATATGCTCGACCAAGCCGAACTTGGTTACACGATGTTTCCGGTTGGCAATCTCACAAAGGCTCAAGTTCGCGCTCTGGCGCTTGAACTTGGTCTGCGCACTGCCGACAAGCCCGATAGTCAAGATGTTTGCTTCATTAGCCGCACAGGTGGGCGTGAGGCATTTCTAGGCAAGCGCATTCCGTTTCGAGTCGCCGAAGTTGTCAACGAAGACGGCAGCCCTGCCGGCAAGGTTGAAGCGCTCGAGCTCGTAACAATTGGCCAGCGTAAGGGTCTCGGCATGCCGGGCGGTGGGCCAAAGCGTTATGTTGTCGATGTCGACACGCCGAACGCTCGAGTTACCGTCGGCGATGAGTCTGGTTTGCTGCGCAAGACATTTACCGTAGAAAGTATTGTCTGGTCTGATGTCGGCGATATTGCTCGGTTGGCAACGACAAATGATGTTTTGGTGCAGAGCAGCGCGCACGGCGAAGTTCATCCTGCAACTCTGCAAGTTGGCGATGTTGCCACCTCAGTGCTCGTCTCGTGGTTGTCGCCGCAACGGCGCATCGCTGCTGGTCAAAGTGTTGTCTTTTACGATCCGACAAACAGGTTTGTTATCGGTGGGGGAATCGCCGCAAACTAGGTCGCTGCTAACTCGCGGCAGTTAGAGCCAAAATCGGTCAATTCCGAAGAGAGCAATCATCGCGCCGACCGTACTCACAGAAACTCGCCAGTTGCTTCTTTGTATCTCGACACGCAGTAGGGCGAAACCCTCTTTCATTTCGGCTCTCAAGGCCTTGAACTCTGCGTCTATTCCTTTGAACCGCGCGTCTACACCTATGAACCGCGCGTCTACGACTTCGAACCGTGCGTTTATAGCTGCGAAACCACTAGCCATTTCCATTCGGACGAGTTTAAATTCGTTGTCTACGCCATCGAACCGTGCCTCCACGCCTTTGAATTCGCCGTTCATTACTGTGCCCAAGTTGCGAATGTCGCCTCGCACTGTCAGGAAGTTGGAGTCTGTCTGTACCGCAAAGTTGTAGAGGTCGTGGCTCGTCATTGGCTGGTCCTTGCGACCTTCATTTTGTCCAGTCACGTAATCCCCTAGTTGGTGTATCTCGCTAACCGCGTTTACCGCACTCATTATTGCCTCCATCGAGCTCGTCTCTTTGGAGATCATGTTTGCAGCGCTAGGCCATGTTGGCCGATTGAATACGCACCAAGTACTTCTTCTATTTGTAGCGGAGAATTACCCGGAAGTAAAGCCTATTGAGAAGTTTCGCGCAACTTAATTTCTTGCGAGTTAGGCATTTACTCGAATTGCCTGTACATCGACTTGGCAACACCCACTAGCTCTGTCAGCGTGTCGTTGAGTGTGTCAATTTCGCACGTAACTGAACTTCTGAGATGGGGTGCAAATTGCCGTCACCGAAATCCGACATATTGGTGCCATCGTCGCCTCCGCCCTTGTCGACCAGCCAGTTGGTGATGTCGCTGCGTACGTCTACCGATTCAATTTTTAATTCCGAACATCGTCGTTACTGCATGATCAAGTCTGGCTAACAACTGCGTCGCACCGATATTGAGTGACTTGAAAGCTGCCAGTGAATCTTGGTACCACTTCTGTTGATCTTCGTACCCGAGATTAAACTTGTCGAACAATTGTGGATCATGGCCTGATGCGTCCCAATCGCGCAGTGTCGCTTCAGCGTTGTGGGTCTTGTCGGCCAGAGCCACAAGAATCGCATCTCTGTTGTGATCTGGGGCTAGCAAGTTACGCAAATATGAAGCCTTTTTGGCTCGAGACTTTTCGGTCCCATCGGTGATGTCTGGAAACTCAATATGTGTGCAAGCCTGAACGATGTCAGCGACTTCGACACCGACAGCTATGACAAGAGTCTGGTAATCGCAGTGAGTATCTTCGAGTATGTCGTGCAACAGGGCTGCCTCTGCTTGAGCCATTGAGCCGCCATTTTCTAACACCAGAGCAGCCACTGCCAGTAAGTGCGAGATGTAGGGCACCGGCGCCTCTCTATCTCCAGATCGGCCACTTACGCTGGCTGCGCTCTTGCGATTTTGTCCAGAGTGAAATTTCTCCGCCAATAAAAATGCTGTGATCAAACTGCCTCCAGTTTTATTTGTTGTCAAAACCAGCTCCGGCACCGTCGACTTTGCTTCTCAGGACAATTTCGCTCACAAGGAGACAGTAACCACTGGGTGTAACACTGTTACGACTTGCAAAGGCGCAATACCTCAACCCCCTTGAAGTCGGCTGGCGATAAGCGCAATCATCCCGAGTAAAATTAGGCCAAGTTGTACGCTCTGGATTCGCTGAATTCGTTTGATCACGCCAAGCCGCTCGCCGATTTCGCGCTCCAACTTATGAATGTCTCCGGAAGTTACGGGATGATTCCACTTCGGGTCGACATCATTGGTGGGCGCGTTATGCGAGGCATTTGCGGATGAGCGCGAAAAAGTACTCATGTGAACAGATGCATGGTCTGTCTGGTACGTCGCACATCCAAATCACCTACGACGAATTGTCTTATTGAGTCCTTGACCAGTTCGTCTCGTTCCATTACGACTCCGATGGTTTTGGTTGTCATGCTCAAGATGTGTGCGGCTGGCCATCGAAACGGCAATATTTTTCAGTATTACACAGGCCTCACTTTGACTGTCAAGTATTTATACGATGTCTAACGCAGCGACAGAAGCATCGCGAACATCGACAAGTTAGTTACGATAATCAACCCTGCGAGGGCAAAACCCATCGAGTTGATCTTGTCGCGCAGATCTAAACCCAGTTGCAGAATCTGACTGCTGAGCCGCGCATCTAGTTGAGTGATCTGGCCGCTGAGCCGCGCATCTAGAAGCACGAACTGCGAGTCGATCCGGTTGGCGAGGTTGCGCAAGTCGCGGCGCGTAGCCGCCGAGTCGAGTAGTGGGTCTGTGTCGTCTGCAACAAATTGTTCAATTGGGCCTTTGACCGGCTCGTCTCGTTCCATTACTGCTCCGATGGTTTTGGTTGTCATGCT
>JAYTUM010000196.1:0-5186 GCA_043744575.1 Acidimicrobiales bacterium
ATCTTGGGCGGCCGCGGCACCGGCATCGCCAGCACTCCCGAAGAGTTTTTGAAGGTCGTCGCCCACGGCCTGTCGTCGAGCCCGATCAACGAGGTGCTAATTGAGACGAGCATCGTCGGATGGAAGGAATACGAGTTGGAGGTAATGCGCGATCGCAACGACAATTGCGTGATAATTTGTTCGATCGAAAATGTGGATGCGATGGGTGTGCACACTGGTGACTCGATAACGGTTGCGCCGGCGTTGACGCTTTCGGATGTCGAGTATCAGCGTATGCGCGACGCCGCCTTCGCTTGCATCCGCAGAGTCGGCGTCGAAACGGGCGGATCCAATGTGCAGTTCGCGGTCAACCCGATCAATGGCGACCAGGTTGTGATCGAGATGAATCCGCGCGTATCGCGCTCGTCGGCGCTGGCATCGAAGGCGACGGGTTTCCCGATCGCCAAGATCGCCGCCAAGTTGGCCGTCGGCTACACGCTCGACGAGATCCCCAACGACATCACCAAGAAGACGCCCGCCAGTTTCGAACCGACCATTGACTACGTTGTCACGAAGATTCCGCGGTGGGCGTTCGAAAAGTTTCCCGGTACCAGCGGCGTATTGGGCACGCAGATGCAAAGTGTCGGCGAGGCGATGGCGATCGGGCGAACCTTCGCCGAGAGTTTGCAGAAAGCTTTGCGTTCGCTTGAAAATGGCCACTTTGGGCTCAACTGCGACCCCGCCGAGATCAATATGCGCGAATTTACCGATGCCGAAATTATCGCCGCCATCGCCGTCCCGACGCCAGATCGTTTGTTTCAAGTTGGCGAGTGTCTGAGGCGTGGCATCACGCTCGACATAGTGCATCGCGCCTCGCACATCGACCCGTGGTTCATCGATCAGATGCAAATGATCGTCGACGAGCGTCACACGCTGTCGGCTCTCAAATGCGAACAAATGACGAAGGCGTCGTGGAAGCGTGCCAAGCGGCTCGGTTTCGCCGACGCCCAACTCGCGTACCTGTGGGGCGTCGATGTCGACGCCGTGCGCGCTACGCGCATCGCAGCCGGCGTGGTGCCGACCTATAAGACGGTCGACACGTGCTCCGCCGAGTTCGAGGCAAGGACGCCGTACCACTATTCGACATACGAAGACGAATCAGAGGTGCGCTCGTCAAACAAGCCGCGCGTGATCATCTTGGGCAGCGGCCCCAACCGCATAGGCCAAGGTATCGAGTTCGATTACTGCTGCGTGCATGCGAGTTTTGCGTTGCGCGACGCTGGCTACGAAACGGTGATGATCAACTGCAATCCAGAGACGGTTTCAACCGACTATGACACATCCGATCGTTTGTACTTCGAGCCGCTAACGGCAGAAGATGTGCTGAACGTGATTGAGGCCGAGACGATCGCGGGTGGCGCTGCGCCGCGCGTGATTGTCTCGCTGGGAGGGCAAACCCCTCTAAAGCTTTCTGGCACTTTGCCGAGCGCGCTGATCGCCGGCACATCTGCGCATTCGATTGATACCGCCGAAGATCGCGAGAAATGGAGCGCCTTGTGCGAATCACTCGGAATCGCCCAGCCCCCAGGTGGAACGGCGCTGACAACAGACGAGGCGTTAGCAGTTGCGATCCGCGTTGGCTATCCAGTGTTGGTGCGACCGAGTTACGTATTGGGCGGCCGAGCGATGCAGATCGTGCACGATGATGCACATTTAGTCAGGGCGATGAGCGAACTCGCGCTCGCCGGCACCTTGGGTCGCGAGGGCGGGTTATCCGCGCAGCGACCAGTTCTTGTGGATCGGTTCTTAGAAGACGCAACAGAGATCGACGTCGACGCAATTCGCGACGCCACGGGCGAAGTTCTCATCGGCGGAGTGATGGAACACGTAGAGGAGGCAGGCGTGCACTCTGGTGACTCGGCTTGCGCAATACCTCCGCAGTCGCTAGAGCCGTGGGTAATTGAGGCTCTCGAGTCGTACACGCGAGCGATCGCCAACGCGCTCGATGTGCGCGGACTATTGAATGTGCAATTCGCCCTCGCCGGCAACAAGGTGTTCGTGATCGAGGCCAACCCGCGCGCCAGCCGTACCGTGCCGTTTGTGGCCAAGGCCACCGGCGTTCCGCTAGCCAAGATCGCTAGTCGTGTGATGTTAGGGGCTACATTGCAAGGCTTGAGGCGCGAGGGTTTGCTCACCGATCCAATCAACTTTGGCCACGTCGCCGTCAAAGAAGCGGTGCTGCCATTCAGCAGATTCCCCCAAGTTGACACCACGCTCGGACCAGAGATGCGCAGCACGGGCGAGGTTATGGGCATTGATCGCACTTTTGGTCGCGCGTTTGTCAAGGCCCAAATCGCGGCCGGAACGAAACTGCCAACATCTGGAATGGTTTTTATCACGCTCAACGATCGCGATAAGGCCAGCGGTCTAGTCATCGCCAAGAGGTTGCGCCAGCTCGGTTTGGGCATCGCCGCTACAACGGGCACCGCTGCTTACCTGCAAAAGTTTGGCCACGACGTGGACCGCATCGTCGGCAAGGTTTCAGAAAGCGCGGTCGATGACGCGGTCGAATTGCTCAGGCGCGGCGAGATCAGTTTCGTAATTAACACGCCAAGCGGCGGGCGCACGCGCACTGACGGCGAGGCGATCCGCAAGGCAGCCAACATCTATAACATCTCTTCGGTTACCACGATCAAAGCTGCGCTTGCCGCGGTGCAGGGCTTGGCCGAGGCCCAAGAACACCCCCTCGAGGTTCGCTCGTTGCAGGAGTACCACGGCCGATGATCTCGGCGCCCAAGTTTGTGCGCGTCGGATCGGGACAACTTAGTCACCCAATTCTCACAGCGTCGGGTACGGCTGGGCACGGCGCCGAGCTAAACGACTATATGCCGCTGCGCGATCTTGGTGGCGTAGTTGTGAAATCTCTAGCCGCGTTCGAGTGGCCTGGCAATTCCGCGCCGCGCTTGCACCCGACACCTCTCGGCATGCTCAATTCGGTAGGTCTGCAAGGTCAGGGTGTCGCCCACTGGATCGAACACGATTTGCCGCAGCTCATCGCCGTCGGTGCCACGGTCGTCGCCAGCATCTGGGGGCGAAGCGTTGATGATTATGCCAATGCCGCGCGCCTGCTCGCACCCGTGGCGACAGCACTTCGTGCCGTCGAAATCAACTTGTCCTGCCCAAATGTTTCGGCTGGCGCCGTGGCGCATAAAATGTTTGCCCACGACCCTCAACTAACAGCTGACGTGATTCGCGCAAGCGCCGTTTGTGGCTCGCCGATGTGGGCAAAGTTGAGCGCCAACACCGATCGCCTCGTCGAAGTCGCGGAAAGTGCGCAGCAGGCTGGCGCCGACGCGGTGACTCTTGTAAACACGATGTTAGGAATGGTGCTCGATGTCGAAACCGGTCTATCAGTGCTCGGCAGCGGTGGAGGCGGGGGGCTGTCGGGTCGCGGTATTCACCCGATCGCGGTGCGCTCTGTTTTCGAAGTCGCCGCGGCGCTGCCGCAACTGGCGATCGTCGGTGTCGGCGGCGTCACGAGTGGCCACGAAGCCGCCGAGATGATCTTGGCGGGAGCAAGCGCGGTGCAGGTAGGTACGGCATCATTTGCCGAGCCTCGCGCTGCGCTACGAATTCAAAACGAACTTGAAGCATGGGCAATTCGACACGGGATCACTGATTGGTCGCAGGCTCGCGGCGCGGCACATCGCGGTGGGCTCAACTAGATATCAATACGGTAAAGTTAATCAATGTCGCCGTCGTCAACAATCAGCGAAGCGCAGCGAAACGCTGTCATTTGCAGGGCCCGCCGCATGCGTGATGAGATGACGCTGGTGCGGTTAAGTATTTCGACCGGCGATCTCGGGCTGGCACAGGCGCTGAGTGACTACGAGGCGACGAGTGCCGTGAACGGTCTCTATGTTGTCAAACTTTTAGAGTCGCTTCCTGGCGTCGGCAAGGTTCGCGCCAGTCGGGTGATGAGCGAATTTGGTATCCCCTCGAAGCGTCGCGTGTCAGGTCTTGACGCGCAGCAACGTGAGGCGTTGATCATCGAGTTGGTTCGATAATGGCGGCGAAGCAGTTGGTTGTCGTCGTGTCAGGACCGGGCGGTGTCGGCAAGAGCACCATTGTCGACGCGCTAGTTTTGCGCGACTCAAGTCTGTGGCTAAGTCGCTCGTGGACAACGCGTGCTCGTCGACCGGGCGAGGCGCAAGATGCTTACGTATTTTCGACACGCCAAGAATTTGAGGCTCGACTAGCTGAAGGGGGGTTTTTGGAGAGCACCGAATTTCTCGGCAACCTCTACGGTACGCCAACTCCGAATGCCCCCGCCGGTCACGACATTGTTCTCGAAATCGAGGTCGACGGAGCGAGCCAGGTCAAGCGATTGAATCCTGATGCACTGCTGTTGTTTGTCCTTCCGCCGTCGCGCGACGAACAGAGGGCACGGCTGCAAGGCCGCGGCGATCATGACCAGAAAGTCGACCAGCGACTGAAAAAGGCAGAGGACGAAGAGCCGATCGGCAAGGCTATGGCCGACTATGTGTTAGTCAACGACGACTTGGCCGAAACGGTCGATGAAATGCTAGGGCTGATTAATAGTGAGCGGGTAAAGCGGGTCGGTTGAAAAACGTCAGTCCAGTGACGCAAATGCGAAAAAACCGCTAGAATACAGCGTTCGCCCTAAGCATTATCTAGGCATTTAAGGAGCCCCACGTGGCCACGGAAGACACAATGATGAACCCGCCAATCGAAAGCTTAATGGACCGCACCCAGTCCAAATTTGCCTTGGTTACCCTGTCGGCGCGCCGCGCCCGCGAGATCAATTCCTATTTCAACCAACTTGGTGAGGGCCTCGGCAGTATGGTGCCGCCGCAGGTCAGTTCGACATCACGAAAGCCGCTATCGATCAGCTTCGAAGAGATCGCCGCCGACAAGATTAAAAGCGTGGCGATGGCCGTCTATGACGATGTCGATGCCGATCTCGAAGCCGATCTCGAAGCCGATCTTGAAGCCGATCTCGATGCCGATCTGCTCGACGAAGCTGCCGCCGAGGTGGCCGCGGTGTTCGGTGACAGCGTTGTCGCCCAGAATGTGCCCGACGAAGTCGTTGCAGAAGCACCAGGCGAGAAAGCGGGAGAGTAGTAGCCAGCCAAAGAATTGGCAAGCACCCCGACGCCTGCGGGCTTTTGGGTAGTGTGGTGCGG
>JAYTUM010000197.1:0-1347 GCA_043744575.1 Acidimicrobiales bacterium
CCTGAAAGCGGATTTTCTTCCCTTTGCCCTTTTCAGCAAGGCGGGCAACTTTTTCTGCTGATGATGATCTGGCCACGAAGACGAAATGCTACCGCGAGTAGCGCGGTTTAACGAACAATGCCTCGTATGCGCGAGCCACCGCCTCCGGAGACATCTGGCCTGCAACCCAGCGGCGGCCGTTAGCCCCCATCTCGGCGCGCAAATCGGGCCGCTCCATCAGCGTGCGAATCGCGCCTATGAATAGGAGTGGGTCGTCGGGGACAACAGCAATTCCCGCCCCGCTCGCTTCCAACATTCGCGGAACCTCGGTGTCGGCGTCGACCGCGGCAACAATCGGTCGACCGGCGGCAAGAATCGAATATGATTTTGACGGCACGCTGACGCTGGCAAGGCCGGCCCGAAGCGGCACGACGTGAATATCGGCCGAGGCCAAGACCTCTGACAAGCGCTCGATCGGCTGGTACTCAACAAAGTGCATGTTGCTCAGGTTGCGGGCAGACTCGCGTAAAGTCTTGAGCGCAACGCCATCTCCGTTGATTACGAAGTGACATTGCCACAACTCCGTGGCGGCCGAGATAACCATGTCGAGCGACTGCGAGAACCCGACGTTGCCAGCGTACATTACGACCAATTCGTCGCCGAGGCCGAGTTCGCGACGGTATGGCGTCATCCTGTCTTGTGGTGCAATCGCCGCGATATCAACGAAATTGGGGATTACGTGCAGCGCGCCGCGATGGCTTGGCGCTACTTTGTCATTTACGTTGGCGAGCAAGTCGCTAGACAGCACGACGACGGCATCAGACTTGTTGTAGCTGACTCGCTCCAATAACTTTGCCGCAGCGATAATTCTTCTGTTCGTGATCGCGCCAGTTCGCACCGCGGCATCGGGGAACACGTCTTGAATGTTGAAAACCAGCATCGTGCGCCGCAACGTCGCCACGAACCTTCCCGTGAGGCCTAGGGTCAGCGGCGGCGACATGGCCAGCACCCCGTCGATTCGCGTCGAACGACCTTTATTGCGGCCGGCGCGCAACGCGCAGATCCCGACGATCAGGCTGAACAACCCAAACCCGATCGCGCGGCGCAACAAATTTTGCTTGGTCTTGCCGGGGAATGGATGCACGCGGGTGATGCTCCCCCATGCCGTTTGCTCGACTCGCCACAGCTTGCCTCCCCAAGAGTCCTCAATCGCGTGCTCGCGGTACCACGGCAATGAAGTGACGACGTGCAACTCGTGGCCGAGCTTGGAAAGTTCGTGCACTATTCGCGACATCACCGCGCCCGTCGGGGCCATGTCGGGCTCGAAATGCGGGCACAGTACGACTAGCCGCAAACGATTTTTGCTCT
>JAYTUM010000198.1:0-1340 GCA_043744575.1 Acidimicrobiales bacterium
CCCCCAGCGTCGCCGTTAGCCGCTCAATAGCGCGCGCCGACCATTCGTCGGCCTGCGTCGTGCCGCCCCACAAACCAAGTTGCCGACCCTCACGTGCCCGCAACCCGACCGGGTTAAACCGCAGCAACACCACGCCGCTCGTTATGCCGCGAGCCGCGACCCACGCCTCCATCTGCCAGCGCACGCGCTCGGCCATCGCCGCCGCGGTCAAACCTTCTGGCTGATACCAAACGCGATCAGTCTGCTCGCCGTGATCGGTTTGCATGCATATATGTAGTCGCACGCAACTTGCGCCATGCGCGCCGAGGTGACCCACCAACTCGTCGGCGACGCCGCGCGCCACATGCACGATCGTGTTCACATCTTCTACTGGCGCATCAAAACGGTGCGTGCTGGCGCGCTCGGGCGGCGGCGCAACGGTAATCGGCGGGTTTCGATCGAGCCCCGACGCAAGGCGGTGTATCTCGTGCCCGACGGGCCCGAACCGGCCGATCAACATCGCCGGTTTAACCGCCACAACGTCTGCCAAAAATGCGAGCCCGAGTCTTTGCAACAACGACACGACACCGCGATCTACTTCTGCGAAGTCTGACAACACTGCCACCGGCAGCTGCGCCAAACATTGCACGCTCTGCCCCGCCGCAACCACTACGGGCGCGCGGTTACGCGCAGACTGCGCCGCGGCAATCATCGCCGTCAGGCGGCCGTCGGCAATACTCACGCCGAAGGGGATCTGCACGCTGGCAGAAATATCTGCCAGCGCACTTTGCGCAATCGCGTGCAGCCTCGCGACCAAGACCTCGTCGCCCCCCACGTAGCGCGAGGGCCCGCGAGTCGCCAACAAGATCACGCCGGGTGTGCTCACCTCTACGAGCGGCACCAGTTCGCCGACTGCTCGCACCACCGGTTCAAACATCAGCCGATCGCGCTCGGGATTGTGTGCCGCGATGTGCAGTTCTGGGCACGCGGCCTGAGCCTCGCGGCGGCGCATACCTATTAATATGCCGCGGCTGGCGGCAACATCGGTTCGTGCCACTACGCGTTGGGCGTGCAGCACCGCCACGCACGGTTCGTGCCGCAGACGCGATTGCAACTCGCACTGCGCGGCGACGGCCTGCCAGTCTGGGCAACTAATCACCGCGACGCGAGTTACATCAGCGGCGATCACGAGAATTCGTCAGCCAACATGATGCATGCAATGTTGCGTCGGCTTTGGCACTCGCCTGCCGCTCACTTGCACACGCACGTCGCGACCCTGCGCGTGACCAGCACCGTCATCGAGCCCGTGCCACTGTTGCGTCGTCGTGTGTAACACGACATCGGGCACAAATACCGATCGC
>JAYTUM010000199.1:0-1339 GCA_043744575.1 Acidimicrobiales bacterium
GCGCTTGCGGCCGACGCACTTGTCGCCAATGCACTCGTGGCCGTCGCGGCTGTAGACCCCTGCTTGGCGACGGCCTTGCGCGTCTGATGCTTAGCGGCTGCCGTGCGCGGTTGATGCTTGGCGACTGCCGTGCGCGGTTGACTCTTGGTCATAACCGCCGTGACCGCCGTGACTGCCGCTTTCGCCTTGGCGACAACGCGCGCGCCAGGCGGCGGAGACTTTGGAATCGGCATCGGCCGATGAGTTTCGGCGCTTGCCTTCGCAACCCTACGCGGCGCGCTCTTGCGGACCGCGCTCGCGCTCTCGCGACCTGGGGAAACTCGAACCGGCAATCGCTCAATGAACACCCATCCAACTAGCGGCACTGGTTTACCGCCAAGTAATCGACCTGGTTCGAATAACCACTTGTATTGATGATGAAACTCTTGGTAGCTGTCGTTAGACAAAATGCTCGCCCCAACCTTTTCGGCGATTGTCAACACGAAACCGTCGCCGCGACCAACTGCGCCGGCGGGCGGCGATACCAATTCGTTGTTGTTGATTGCGTCGTTAAAGTCCTTGACCTCTTTCTTATCGATGCGATGACCAAACGATGCATCGACCACGACCGTCACCTTGGCTTCGGGAAATTCGGAGATGAACGACATCACGGCCTCGTTCAATTGCTTGAGGCTGGGCACGGTGCGACCCTCGGTGGCGATGTTCGATCCGTCGACAACTACGTGTTTTGCCATCTCGTCTAGTCAACCAGCGTCTGGGAGCGTTTCTCGGGCAAGACACCCGCCTACGCTCAATGCGTGCATAGAGCGGTGTTATTTGACTTTGGCGGGGTCATCCTGTCGAGCCCATTCGACGCCTTCAACGATTACGAGTCCGCTCACGGACTTCCCCGCGACTTCATTCGTTTGGTCAATTCGACGAACCCGCTCGAGAATTCCTGGGCAAAACTTGAGCGCAGCGATATCTCCCCCGCCGAATTTGACGAGAATTTCGCCGCCGAAAGTGCCGCGCTCGGCCACCGCCTTGCGGGTCACGAAGTGCTCACCCTTTTACACGGCGAATTGCGCCCCGTAATGATCAAGGCGCTAGACACCCTCAAGGCGGCTGGCTACATTGTCGCCTGCCTGACAAACAATGTGCTCAGGACAAATAATGCAACGCCGACCGAGCGAGAAGTTGCATTGCGCGCGGTGCTAAACAGGTTTGATGCGATCATCGAGAGCAGCAAGGTCGGTGTGCGTAAACCAGAGCCGAAATTCTACGAGATTGCCTGCTCGGAGATCAATGTCGAGCCGAGTGAATGCGTGTTTCTTGACGACCTCGGCGTAAACCTAAAACC
>JAYTUM010000200.1:0-5121 GCA_043744575.1 Acidimicrobiales bacterium
CAGTCAAGGGCTAATGACAGACCGCGAAGCGCGCAGGCGCAAAGTTGGCGGCGAAGTCATGTGCTTCGTTTGGTAGTCGGAAGAATCTAAGGGAGTCAACAATGTCTCGTATCGGAAAAGAAGCAGTCATCGTGCCGTCGGGCGTCGATGTCACCATCGCTGGTTCCAGCATCACGGTGAAGGGGCCCAAGGGCTCGCTCGCGCGTGTTTTGCCGGCCGGCGTTTCGGTGAGCAAGCAGAACAACACAGTGGTCGTTACGCGAGACAATGACGAACGCGATGCACGCGCCCGTCACGGGCTTGTGCGCACGCTTGTCGCCAACATGGTTGTCGGTGTAACCGAGGGCTACATCAAAGAGCTCGACATCATCGGCGTGGGTTTTCGTGCCGAGGCGCAGGGCCCAGGTAAATTGAAGTTGGCTCTCGGTTTCTCGCATCCAGTAATAGTTGACGCACCAACAGGCATCACTTTCGAAGTGCCTGTGCAGACCCGCATCATCGTCAAGGGCGCGGACAAAGAAGTCGTCGGTCAGGTAGCGGCCAACATCCGCGATATCCGTAAGCCAGAGCCCTACAAGGGCAAGGGAGTGCGTTACTTGGGCGAGAAAGTCCTGCGTAAAGCAGGCAAGACCGGCAAGAAGTAACAGGAGATTTGAAAGCCATGAAAACAGCATCAAGCCAGCGCCACAGTGGACGCCTGCGTCGTCACCGACGCGTGCGCAAGAAGATCACCGGTACAGCCGACCGTCCGCGCATGGCCGTGTTTCGCAGCAACAAGCACATCACGATTCAGGTCATCGACGACCTCGTGGGGCGCACGATCGCTTCGGCTTCGACCGTCGAGCCAGATCAACGCAAGGCGGGCACAGGCGCAACCGTCGATGCCGCCAAGAGGATCGGCGCGCTGGTCGCCCAACGCGCCATCGCGGCCGGGGTCAAGGAAGTTGTTTACGATCGCGGTGGATTTCTTTACCACGGTCGCGTAGCCGCAGCAGCACAAGCTGCCCGAGAAGCAGGGTTGGAATTCTAAATGAGCAACACATACGAAACTCGTCCAGTGCCAGAGCCAGGCACCATTCGCGAATCACGGGTTGTGCACATCAACCGCGTCGCCAAAGTTGTTAAAGGTGGCCGTCGGTTCTCGTTCACCGCACTCGTTGTCGTCGGTGACGGCGCGGGCCGCGTGGGCTTGGGTTACGGCAAGGCTAAAGAAGTGCCGTTGGCAATTCAAAAGGGCACAGAAGAGGCCAAGCGCAACATTTTCAACGTTCCGCTAACGGCATCGACAATCACGCACGAGGTCATCGGCGTAAACGGCGCGGGACGCGTATTGCTCAAGCCTGCGGCGCCAGGTACTGGTGTTATCGCCGGCGGCGCAGCTCGAATCATTTTGGAAGAGGCCGGCATTCACGATGTGCTCGCCAAGTCGTTGGGCTCCTCGAATGCGATCAACGTTGCTCGCGCGACCATCAATGGCCTGCGCTCATTGCAACGCCCAGATGAAGTTGCGCGTCGTCGCGGTATCCCAGCAGAAGATTTCGTACCAAAGGCATTATTGCGCGCATACAACGAGCGTAAGAAATCAGGCGGAGGAGCACATTAATCATGGCCGCATTTAAAAAACCAGGTCGCACAACGCGTGACCGCAAACCAGACGCCAAGAAGACGGCAGCAGCGCAGCGTATTGAGGCCGCCGCCGCCAAATTGGCATCGGGCAACACCAACACCAAGGTCGTCCGTCGCAAAAAAGTTGAGCCAAAGGGCGCAACGGTGACGCTGACACAAGTGCGCTCAGAAATCGGCGGTAAGCCAAAGACGCGCGCCACACTTCGCGCGTTGGGTCTGCGCGGAATTGGCAAAACCAATACGTTGCCAGATCGTCCAGAGATTCGCGGCATGATTGCGCGCGTTCCACACCTTATTGAAATCAAGGAAGGCAAATAGTCATGCGCGTTGATGAGCTTCGCCCATCTAAGGGTTCGACCAAAACGCCAAAGCGCGTCGGTCGCGGTATTGGCGGTAAGGGTGGCAAGACCGCGGGTCGTGGTACCAAGGGTCAGTACGCCCGTAACACTGTTTCTCGCGGTTTCGAAGGCGGCCAGATGCCGCTCAAGCAGCGCGTACCAAAGTTGAAGGGTTTCAACAACCCCTTCCGCGTTGAGTACTACGCCGTCAACCTCGATGTCATTGATGCACTTAATGAGGCCGAAGTGACCCCAGCTATTTTGGTGCAGCGCAGTGCTTCGCACAAGGGCATGCTTGTCAAGGTTCTTGGCCGCGGCAAGATCACCAAGGCGGTAAAGGTTTCGGCTCACGCCGTCTCTAAGACAGCCGAGCAGGCAATCATCGCCGCCGGCGGCGCCGTAACTATTCTACCTAAGCCATACAAGGGCGTTCGCCCAGCAGCCAAGGGAAGTCAGTTCACCAACCGCTAGTACAGTGCTTGGAACGATAGAGCGATTGGTCAATAGGCGAGACGAACGACAGGAGCAGCCAAGATGTTGTCGAACATAAAGAACATCTTCAAGGTGGTTGACTTGCGCAACAAGGTGTTATTCACCTTGGGCATGATCGTTTTGTATCGCTTTGGCGCGTCGTTGCGCGTACCGGGCATCGATGCTCAGGCGATCAGGCAGTTGCGCGAGGCTTCGAAGTCGCAAGGTGCGCTCGGATTCTTGAACTTGTTCTCGGGCGGCGCCTTCGGTAGTTTCTCGATTTTTGCACTCGGCATCATGCCTTACATCACGGCCAGCATCATCATGCAGGTGCTCGGCGTCGTGATTCCCAAGCTTGAGCAGTGGCAACAAGAGGGCGCGACGGGCCAGCGCAAGATCACGCAGTGGACGCGATACGTTGCGATCGGTATAGCCGTATTACAAGGCGCGGGCCTCACATTTATTTTCGGACAGGGCCGCGGGTCGGCGTTTTTCGGCGCGGCGAGACGGGCGCCAGACGTAGTTTTGCTAGACCCTTTCATGCCTCGCGCGTTGATCGTAATTCCGTCGCTTGTCGCAGGCACGGCACTGCTGATGTGGATCGGAGAGCTGATCAGCCAGCGTGGCATCGGAAATGGGATGTCGATGTTGATCTTCGCTTCGGTGGTCAGCAACCTGCCATATAGCTACTACTCACTTTTACAAAGCAAAAAGTTCATCGTGTTCGTCATTCTCGTGACAGTATCGATCGGCATTCTCGTGGCGGTGGTGCGAGTCGAACTTGGCCAACGGCGCATACCCGTGCAGTTCGCTAAACGAGTTGTTGGTCGACGCATGTATGGCGGCCAAAATACATATATCCCGCTCAAGGTCAACCAGGCGGGTGTCGTGCCGATCATCTTCGCCAGCTCGGTGTTGTTACTGCCGGTGCTGCTGTCGAACATGCTTGGCAGCGCCGAAGGTTGGCGCGGCTCGATCGCCAGTTTCATAAACGACTATTTGGTTAACAGCCAGAACATGCTCTACATCACGATCTTCTTCTTGTTGATCATCGCATTCGCCTACTTTTACAACTCGATTGCCTTCGACCCAATTCGTCAAGCCGATCAGTTGCGCAAGCAGGGCGGCTTCATCCCTGGCATTCGCCCTGGGCCACAAACAGAGTCGTTCTTGGCCAAGACCGTTAACCGCATCACCTTGCCCGGCGCCCTGTTCGTTGCCTTCATCGCGATTTTGCCATATTTAATCTTGTGGATAGGCGACGTCCAGTCATTTCCATTCGCGGGTACGACTGTGCTCATCGCTGTCGGCGTCGCACTCGAATTGATGCGTCAAATTGACAGCCAACTCATGCAACGAAACTACGAGGGCTTCTTGAAGTGACGATTCCTGTCTAGGAATGTCACCAAGATATTTACGAGGAGCATCGCATCGATGAGTAATGGAGTCCGCATCATTATGCTCGGTCGCCAAGGCGCCGGCAAGGGCACGCAGTGCCGCCGAGTGGCGGAATACTACGGCGTGCCGCACATCTCAACCGGCGAAATTTTGCGCAACGCAGTTCGCCAGGGTACAGTTGTTGGCCGCCGCGTGAAGATGGTGCTCGACCAGGGAGGCCTCGTCGAAGACGACCTGATGGTCTCGCTTGTGCAGGGTCGCATCGGCGAAGAAGATGCCCGCACTCACGGTTACGTTCTAGATGGTTTCCCACGCACGATCGGTCAGGCAGTGGCCTTTGATCACATTTCAGAAGTGCGCCCGATCAACGTCGCCATCGACCTCGAGGTCGATCGCACCGTCGTACTAACCAGGTTGTCGGCGCGGCGCACGTGCGAGAACTGCGATGCCAATTACATCTCGATAGGCAAAGACCCAGACCCCTGGATTTGCGAAAAATGCGGGGGCTTGGTGCACCAACGCGACGACGACACCCCGACGGCGATCAACCACCGCCTCGATCTCTATGACGCCCTGACGGCGCCGCTGATCAGCCACTATCGCACGGCTGCTAAATTGGCGGTTGTAGAGGGTCTTGGCACTACCGACGAGGTCTTCGCCCGCTTGATTTCAACCATAGAAGCCACCCGTTAAGGATGTAACAAGCCGACGCCTAATTCAGAAACCTTTACCCCGTGGGGTTTTGGGCTGGTGGGGGTCGGCGGTAGCATAAATCTTCGCCTTTGGGAGTGTAATTCATTCCTGTGGCGGTGAGTCCGTTTGAGGAGAAAACCCTGCCGAAGAATAAAGAAGATGCAATTGTGCTGGAAGGCATGATTACCGAGTCATTACCTAACGCAATGTTTCGGGTCGAACTCGAAAACGGGCACACAGTATTGGCTCATATTTCAGGAAAGATGCGAATGAATTACATCCGCATCTTGCCAGGCGACAAAGTGCAAGTTGAGTTGACACCGTATGACCTCGCAAGAGGTCGCATTACATATCGATTTAAGTAACAACCGAGATCTGCAGATACACGAGGCTACGAAGTGAAAGTTAAACCAAGCGTCAAAAAAATATGCGAGAAGTGCAAGGTCATTCGCCGGCACGGTCGCGTCATGGTGATTTGCGAAAACCCACGTCACAAACAGCGTCAAGGCTGAGAAGGAACTAGCGATGGCACGTATTTCAGGAGTCGACATTCCGCGCGAGAAGCGCCTCGAGATTGCTCTTACCTATATCTTCG
>JAYTUM010000201.1:0-5113 GCA_043744575.1 Acidimicrobiales bacterium
GTCATCGTCGTGTTTCTGACGCTGTCGTTGCGCAAATCGAGCGACTGGCGCAGATTGCTGGCCACTGGTTTGATTATTGGAGGCGCGTTGGGCAATATCCTCGACCGAGTTTTTCGGGGGACCGGCAATTTTCACGGGTCTGTTATCGACTTCATCGACTTGCAGTGGTGGCCGATATTTAACGTCGCCGACATGGCGGTCTCCGTTGGCGCTGCGCTACTTATCTTTAGTGCGGCAAAGCCACGCGCCGACAAGGTCGTGCCTGCATGCTGAACGAAATCATTCCGAGCGCTCTGCACGAGCAACGAGTTGATCGCGTCGTGGCGCTGATCGCCGATGTCAGTCGCGCGGCCACCGCATCCCTTATCAAAATTGGAGGAGTGACTCTCGATGGCGAGATCGTGGCTGCGGGTAAATTGAAGGTGCGCGAGGGCCAGAGCATCACGGTTGACACGTCATTAATCGCTCCTAAGGCGACGCCAAGGGCCGATAGTTCGATCGCCTTCGACGCAATCTACGAAGACGCCGATGTGATCGTGGTCAATAAGGCGCCCGGAATTGTCGTGCACCCCGGTGCGGGCAACCCCGAGGGCACACTGATCAACGCCGCGCTGCACAGGTACCCAGAGATTGCGGGAGTTGGCGACCCGTTGCGACCTGGCGTGGTGCACCGCCTAGACGCGGGTACTTCAGGTTTGATGCTGCTGGCGCGTAGCCAAGTTGCGTACGACGCGCTAGTGCTGGCGTTGTCAGAGCGTCGAGTCGCGCGCAAGTACGAGGCGCTCGTATGGGGTCATCCCGAGGTTGCCTCAGGCGTGATTGATGCGCCGATCGGTCGCGATCACCGCGACCCGACAAAGATGGCGGTCGTGGTCGACGGGCGCTTCGCCCGCACGCGTTACGAGGTTCGCCAAAAGTTTAACGAACCGATGCCAACGTCAATTGTCGACTGCCAGTTAGAAACCGGTCGCACGCACCAGATTCGGGTTCACTTGGCGTCGATAGGACACCCAGTCGTGGGCGACCCAACCTACGGAGGTGCGCGCAGCATTTTATCGTCGGCGAGGCCACTGTTACATGCGCGCGAACTCGGATTCGTTCACCCTGTGTCAGGCAAAGAGATGAGTTTCGCCGTCGATATGCCGATCGACATGGCCAAGATAATTGAGCGCTGCAGCTAATTAATTGCTAGTGCTGGAGGTCGGGCCAAGGCGATTCGCCGCGGGCGGCTTGCGCAATTTTCGCCAGCGTGTAATCGGCAAGATGTTCGCGCATATGTTCGCCAGCAACGTTCCAGATTGCCAGCAGCACGCAGTGGCCTTCGTGGTCGCATGCGCCATCCTGGTGGGGCTGACCGAAATCTCCCAGGGCTATCGGGCCGTCGACTGCGGCAACTATTTCCGATAGTCGAATGTCTTGCGGGTTGCGCGCCAAGGTGTAGCCGCCGCCGACGCCGCGTTTCGACTTGACCAAGCCTGCGCCTTTGAGAGCCAGCAATATCTGTTCGAGATACGGCTGCGGCAGTGCGGTCCTGGTGGCGATGTCGCGCACCGATGTCGGGCCCGGCTCGTCCAGGTGCAGTGTTAGGGATAGCAACGCGCGGCACGCATAGTCGCCCCGAGTAGATACACGCACGCAAGTAGTGTAGGGCGCAACACGGACTGGACAGAATCTTGAAATCAATGCCAATAGAAAAACTTGTAGCGCGACCTCGCGTACCCGATTACTTGGGTGGTTGCGTCTCTAACATTGTGCCTGCAATCCTGGGCCCGCGTGGCACCACCCAGGTGCCGAAGTGGATGCCGTCGGTCGTGCAGGGCGCGCGGCAAGTTGTGCTACTCGTGATCGATGGACTCGGCTGGCACCAGTTACAGCAGCGGCTCGGCGAATGCCCGACTCTGGCAACGATGAGTGGCTCATCGATCACGACGATTGCGCCAACCACAACGGTCGCCGCGCTGACATCGATTACGACTGGCCTGGCGCCTGGAGAGCACGGCCTTGTCGGATACAGGGTCGACATGGGTTCGCGCGTGATGCAAATGCTCAAGTGGGGCGACGAGAAGGGTGACTTGCGATTGATGTACCCGCCCGACGTCGTGCAGCCCTGCCCACCCTTTATGGGGGCGGTCGTGCCGGTGCTAAGCAAGGCCGAACTCGAGGGCTCGGCGTTCACCGAGGCGCACCTGCGCGGCGTGCGCGCGTGCGGATGGCGAAGTCCATCGAGCATTGCGGTGCAGATTAAAGACCTCTTGCAACGCGGACACTCGTTTATTTACGCGTACTACGACGGCGTTGACAAGATCGCCCATGAGCGAGGTTTCGGCGAATACTACGACGCTGAGTTGCGCTATGCCGATAAATTGGTGGCCGATATTGCCGCGGTGCTCGTGTCCGATTCGGTATTGCTAGTCACCGCCGATCACGGACAGGTGCAGGTGGGTGCCAACACTCAATCACCGCATCAAGACGTGCGGGCGCTGACCGCATATCAATCGGGTGAAGGTCGGTTCAGGTGGCTACACTCGCGAATCGGCGCGACCGAAGAGTTGTTGGCCGCCGCCAAGCAGCATCATGGCGAGGTGGCGTGGGTAATGACTCGTGACGAGTTAATTGATGGATCTTATTTCGGCGCGCGCGTAACCGATGCGGCGCGCCAGCGACTCGGGGATGTGGCGCTAATCCCGCACGCCGATACAAGCTTTGATGATCCGCTCGATACGGGGCCTTACCAATTGCAGTGTCGTCATGGCGCATTGACGGATGCTGAACTCGATGTTCCGCTTTTGGCAATGCGTCGCGAATGATGCGATACTTGGCGCCCAGGAGATCGCAGAATTGAGGAGAATAAAAAGTTAATGACAAATATTCCTGAATCAGAAACCACAGTCGAGGGTCTTACCGAATCGGTAACTGCGCCGGCACGGGTTATGCGCATCGGCTCGATGATCAAGCAGTTGCTCGACGAAGTGCATTCGATGAATCTTGATGCGCCGAGCCGTGAACGCCTCGCCGAAATTTACGAACGCTCGATTGTCGAGATTGCCGAATCGGTCTCGCCAGATCTTGCAGAAGAATTACGGATGCTGGCATTGCCGTTTCGCGATGGAGTGGTCCCGAGCGACTCAGAGTTACGAATTGCCAAGGCACAACTTGTGGGATGGCTCGAGGGGCTCTTTCACGGCATCCAGGCGACGATGTTTGCCCAGCAGTTGGCGGCCCGCCAGCAGGGTGAAATGGGCCGCGAGTTGCCCAGCGGAGCGGCCGCTCAAGGCGGCCAAGCCGAACGCCCTGGCACGTACTTATAAATGGCTCGAGGTAATTAGTTGCGCTGCTATTGGTTGGCGAACGATTGTCGCAACCGCGCTACTGCTCGCTGGTAATCTCGCCTCTCCGTACACGCGTTAGCGCGAAATTATCAAGACCACGCGTTAGCGCGAAATTATCAAAAGAAGGAGGCTCGGGTGGCAGAATCGTTCTCGCATCTGCACGTGCACACCGAGTTCTCGATGCTAGACGGTGCCTCTCGAATCTCGGAGTTAGTCGACAAGGCGGTTGAAGACCGGCAGCCCGCGTTAGGCATGACCGACCACGGCAACATGTATGGCGTTTTAGATTTCTATAAGGCGTGCAACGAGAAAGGCATCAAGCCGATCATCGGCACAGAGGCGTACATGGCGCACGAGCATCGCTCTGAGCGACCAGCGCGCCGCGGAAAGATAGACGACTCCGGTGGCGAGACCGAGGGAGGTAAGAAGGTCTATTACCACCTAACGCTGCTAAGTGAAAATAATGTCGGATATCGCAACTTGATTCAACTCTCGAGTCGAGCCTTTTTGGAGGGCTACTACTACCAGCCGCGGATGGACTGGGATCTTCTCGCAGAGCACCACGAGGGTTTGATCGCCACGAGCGGTTGCCTCGGCGGGCATGTCTTGCAGTCATTGTTGCGTGGCGACGAGACTGGTGCATTGCAGCAGGCAAGTCGATTGCAGGACATTTTCGGAAGGAATAATTTTTTCATCGAGATTCAAGACCACGGCATTGCCGAACAGCAGCGCACCAACCCGCAACTCATTGAGATCGCGCGCAAGATTGGGGCGCCATTGATTGCCACCAACGACACTCACTACACGCACCGAGAAGACCATGCCGCGCACGACGCCTTGTTATGCGTGCAGACTGGATGTACGATTGCCGACCCCAATCGATTTCGATTCGAAGGCCAGGAGCATTACCTCAAGACGGCGCAAGAAATGCGTTGGCTATTTCGCGAAGTACCGGAGGCCTGCGACAGTACTCTGCTGATCGCTGAGCGCGCCAACCTGATGATCGAATTCGGAAAACCAGTTCTGCCAGATTTCCCGATTCCGAAGGGGTTCGCCAACGGCGGCGAATATCTGTTGCACCTGACGATGCAGGGGGCCGAGCAACGCTGGGGCGCATCGCTACCCAAATCTGTTACGGCCCGAATCACCTACGAACTAATGATCATCGCCGATATGGGATTCAGTTCGTACTTTTTAATTGTTTGGGATCTGATTCGCTATGCCCGCGAAAACAACATTCGTGTCGGGCCCGGCCGCGGGTCGGCAGCGGGATGCGCCGTCGCATATTGCTTGCGAATTACCGACCTCGACCCTATTAAATACGACCTTCTGTTCGAGCGCTTCTTGAACCCAAGCAGAATCTCGATGCCCGATATCGATATGGACTTCGACTCGCGGTACCGCGATCAAATGATCCGCTACGTGACCGACAAGTACGGCCGCGATCACGTTGCTCAAATAATTACGTTTGGCACAATCAAGGCGCGTAACGCGGTTCGCGATGCCGCGCGAGTGCTCGGGTACCCGTATGTGATGGGCGACAAAATCGCCAAGTTGATGCCGCCGCTGGTGATGGGGCGCGACACGCCGCTTAAGTATTGTTTCGAACTCGATGAAAAATACAAGTCTGGGTATTCTGCGGCGCAAGAATTGCGCACGCTATGCGAAACCGACACCGACGTCAAGCGCATCGTCGACGTGGCGCGCGGGCTCGAAGGACTCAAGCGCTCGGTCGGCATTCACGCCGCTGCCGTCGTGATCACCAAAGAGCGACTCACAGAGTA
>JAYTUM010000202.1:0-1324 GCA_043744575.1 Acidimicrobiales bacterium
AACGCGCTCGCATCCGAACTCGGTCAATTGATCGAGATGCATTCCGGCATGACCGACCAGCGCGACCGTCTGCGAACGCGGATCGCTGCAGTCGAGGCATCGCGCAGTTATCGCATCGGTCAACGACTTAGCCGACTTGCCGCCAAGGTGTCGCGGCAAAAATAATGAAAGGCTCTGCTGGATCAAACAAGCAATACCCGATCATCATCACGACTCGCGATCGGCTTGAGCCGCTATTACTGCTTGTTAAGTGGCTAGAAGAGTTGGGTCAGCGGGATATCTGGTTTTGCGACAACCAAAGCACGTATCCGCCTCTAGTTGAATATCTACAAGCGACGAAGTATCAGGTGCGCTTCAACGAAATAAATCTTGGTCATCGCGGTCCGTGGTTGAGCGGGCTCGTTACCGAACTCGGCCTCGACCGTCACTTCATCATCTCCGATCCCGATGTCGTGCCCTGCGACGCCTGCCCGAGCGATGTACTAGAAGTCTTTGAAGCAACCCTCAGCGAGCACCCAGAGATTGACAAGGTGGGTTTTAGTCTGCGAATAGACGATCTTCCGGAACATTTCAACCACGCCGATAGCGTGCGGCTCTTTGAAGCCCAGTGGTGGACAAATATCTATAAAAATGGCTTCTTCTTCTCGCCAATTGATACGACTTTTGCAATGTATCGGCCGGGCGAGGGGCATCAAAACCAAAAATCGCTACGAGCAGCACCTCCTTATGTGGCTCGACACTTGCCTTGGTATCAAGACTCGGCCAATCCCTCCGCTGAGACCAGTTACTACGTTGCGCACGCCGACTCGTTGATTATTAACTGGGAGCGCAAAGTTCTGCCCGCTACGCTGCGCGCACAGTTACTAACTCTCGCCGCAGAGCAATCGCAACAGAAGCAGAAGTAGAAGTAGAGTCAAAGACGCAATGTCATCGCCTGCAATTACCGTTAACTCAGTCTCGAAAAATTTTCGGCTCTACCACGAGCGCAATCGCTACATAAAGGCTGCGCTTTTGCGCGGTCGACGCGCTCGCTACGAAGAGTTCTGGGCTCTGCAAGACGTTTCCTTCGAGGTAGAACACGGCGCAACGCTCGGCATCATTGGCTCTAACGGTTCAGGCAAGAGCACGATGCTCAAATGCCTGACCGGCATCTACCACCCAGAAAAAGGCAGCATTACCATCGATGGATCGGTTGCCGCGCTGCTCGAACTCGGCGCCGGGTTTCACACCGAGTTATCGGGCAGAGAAAACGTTTTCCTCAACGGCGCGATCCTGGGCATGTCCAAGAAAGACATCGAGCGCCAGTTCGACAGCATCGTCGAGT
>JAYTUM010000203.1:0-1324 GCA_043744575.1 Acidimicrobiales bacterium
GTGAACGAGATCTCGTATGTGTTCATCGAGCAGCCGGCGCGCAGTGGCGCACTTGGCAGGTTGTGGCGAAATCGTGCACAATTGTCTGTCATGCGCCGATTACCGGTAATTGCGGCGACGCTGGTGGTAACCGCCGCGATTGCAGTCACGAGCGTGCGCATCTCTGGCATTCAGGCGATCGACCTGAGCATTGACACTGGCAATTACGACGTTGCCTTCGTCGTGCCGACAACCGTCGCGACTGCGACGACAGTCGCGCCAGCCCAGCTGGTCGCCACGACGACGACGATCGCCAAACTTCCGCGCAAACTCGTGATCGTCGGCGACTCGCAGGCCCACGCGCTTGCGGTCAACAAACCGTCCGGCATCGAAAAGACATTCGCGATCAGCGATGGCTCAATCGATGGCTGCGGCGTGTACGACCGCGGTGTTGGCGTCGGCGGCAGTAATGGCAAATTTCGCCGTAACTTTGCGCACTGTGTTGGCTTTGAGAAAAAGTGGGCGGGTTCGGCGACCAAGGCCAAAGCAGATGTCGCCCTAGTCGTGATCGGCGCGTGGGAAGTTCTCGATGTGCAGGTCAACGGATTCACATTCAAGCTCGGCACCGCACCAGCCGACACATTTTTTACGACGCAACTCAACCGCGGTATCGCAGCGCTGAGAAAAGCCGGCGCAACGGTGGCGTTGCTTGAAGTCGCGTGCATGCGCCCGATCGATTCGGCTGGCGGCCCAGTGCCAGCGTTGCCGCAACGCGCCGACGACGCCCGCACCGGACACCTCAACGAACTGATGCGCACGATCGCGTCTCCCGACGGAGACGGCGTTTATTTCGTCACTGGCCCGAAGCAATGGTGCACCGACAAGAAGATTGCATCGAATACGGCGTACCGTTGGGACGGCGTGCATGTCTATCGACCAGGTGCCAAATTAATTTTCGAAACCATTGCGCCGGCAATTCTGCAACTGCCCGTCGGCCCAAGATAGCAACACGGTCTACCGTACGGTAACTTGTCGGGATGGCCGAATTCTCACTCTCCCTAAACGATGACCAACTTCAGATCAAAGATTGGATCCACCAGTTCGCCGTCGACGTAATTCGTCCCGCGGCGCACGAGTGGGACGAGCGCGAGGAGTTTCCTTGGCCGATCGTGCAAGAGGCTGCCAAGATCGGTTTGTACGGTCTTGACTTCATCATGAACTCGATGGGTGATCCGACGGGCCTCACTCTTCCTGTTGCGATCGAAGAAATATTTTGGGGCGACGCCGGCATCGGCATGGCGATCATGGGTTCTGGCCTCGCCGCCGCTGGCATCGCCGGTAACGG
>JAYTUM010000204.1:0-1316 GCA_043744575.1 Acidimicrobiales bacterium
GCTGCATCGTGAGGTTGATGCCGACGTTGCCACTTTGCGAGATAATTCCGGCGCCGCGAGTTACCGGCAAACAGCCGTGTTCGTCGGGCCACAGCGCGATGCCGTCGAGGGCGTTGATGTAGCCGTAGCAATTGGGCCCGAGAAGCGAGATTTCGCCCGCGGCGTCGAGTAGTTCTTGCTGTAATTTGGTCTGGCCGGACTCCGCAAAACCGGACGCGTAACAAACTGCTCCGCCAGCGCCAATCCTGCTCAGTTCCTTAACCGCCTCGATCGTGAGGCGGCGATTGACGGCGATGAATGCCGCGTCTGGCGGCCCTGGCAGATCGGCGATCGAAGCGAAGCACTTGAACCCATGCATCTCGTTCTTGGTCGGGTGCACGGGCCAAATCTTGCCGTTGTAGCCGAGTTTTTGACACTGCTCGATGACGCGCGCGGCGGGGGCTCCACCGATGACGGCGATGCTCTGTGGGTTCAGCATCCGCGCGAGGTCGTTTGATCCTTTGCTCACCTGCTCAGCCACCGAACTTGCGCAGCAGGCCGCGCGAAATAATGTGGCGCTGAATTTCACTTGTGCCATCCCAGATGCGGTCAACTCGGGTGTCGCGCCACATCCGCTCAAGGGGTAGTTCGTCCATCAAACCCATGCCGCCGAAAATCTGGATCGCCTCGTCGGTAACAAACTGGCACATCTCGCTCGAGAATACTTTGGCCATTGCCATCTCTGAGTCGTCGAAGCGGCCGTGCGAGTCGTTCCATGCGGCGCGCAGCGTCAGCAACTCGGCGGCGTCGAGTCGAGTCTGCATGTCGGCGAGCTTGAACGAGACGCCCTGAAACTTGCCGATCTGTTGACCAAACTGTTCGCGCGTCGCCGCCCACTCGATGGCCATGCGCAATGCCCGCCGAGCGCGACCGACGCAAACGGCCGCGACCTGTAACCGCGTGGCGCCCAGCCACTCGTTGGCAACGTCAAAGCCGCCGTGCACCTCGCCGAGCACTTTGCTCGCCGGAATGCGGCAGTTGTCGAAGTTGATAATCAGGTTGTGGTAGCCGGAATTCGATACGCAGTTGTAGCCTGCGACCTTTTCGCAGCCAGGGGTATCAAAGTCGACAAGAAAGCCCGTGATTTTCTTCTTCGGGCCCTTCGATGTCTGCTCCTCGGCGGTGGCGGCGAACAGAATCACATAGTCGGCGAGGTCGGCGTGGGAAATGAAGTGTTTGGTTCCGTTGATCACCCAGTCGCCGCCTTCTCGTACCGCGGTGCACTTCATGCCGCGCATATCTGAACCTGCATCTGGCTCGGACATCGCCAAGCAGTC
>JAYTUM010000205.1:0-5051 GCA_043744575.1 Acidimicrobiales bacterium
TACAACTTCGCGGCGGCGCCGGATCTCGGCCGAGATGGCGGGCACAACCTTGTGCAGGTCTCCAATCACTGCGAAGCCAGCCTTGGTCACGATGTTGGCATCTTTGTCAATGTTGATGGCCAAAATATTTTTCGACGCCATGGCGCCGACCCAGTGCTGAATTGCGCCAGATATTCCGCAGGCGATGTAGATGTCGGGGGCGATACGGGTGCCCGTTTGGCCGACCTGATCGGTGTGGTTGCGCCACCCATTGTTGGTCACGGCGCGCGAACAGCCAACGACTCCGCCGAGCAGATCGGCGAGTTCTTCAAGCGGGGCAAAGGCCTCGGCGGAGCCGACGCCGCGTCCGCCGCTGACAACAACTGGCGAAGTCGCCAGAGTTACGCCGGCGACGCGTTCGACCCTGTTGCGCACGATCGAATGCAAGACGGCGTCGTCTAGTTGTACTTCGATCACAGAGTTAGTCGCTAGAACGGGTGACTCGATCGGCTCGACCGAATGGTTGGCCAGAGTCACGAGCTTTGTCGGGGCGTCAATCTCGGCTGTCTCCATCAGCGAGCCACCCCAGCGCGCGCGCGTTACGCGCAACGGATGCGAACCCGTGAACTTCGTGTCGACTTCGGTGCAATTCATCGCCGCAGGCAGGTCGAGTCGCGCCGCGGCCTGGGCCATAACCTCGTTGCCGCGCTCCGTGCCGCAGCCGATCACGATCTGCGGGCAATTGGCGCGCACGATTTGGGCGACGACTTCGCCCCACGCCTCTGGGCCAAAGTCGGTCAGCGCGGCGTTGTGCGCCTGATAAGTCATCGTCGCGCCGTACCGCGCGATCGTCGCGCTCAAGTCGTCGGCGTTGGCTCCGATCGTCAGGGCCTCCATCGTCGTGTTCATCTGGGTCGATAAATTTTTCGCCGCGGTTAATGCGCCGAGAGTTGCCGGCGAGATCGCGCCGCGATCGTGATCCACTACTACGAGCACACTCACTTGAGCACGCCCAGGTCGACGAGCAGGTCGACGACGGCAGACGCGGCCTCGGGGCCGGTGCCGAGAATCTGCGTATTGCTTGCCCGCTCTGGCGGGCGTTGCAGCGTGATCATCTTCAGCCCGCCGACCGCGCTTTCTTTTTCGGTGCGGGTTATCGCGACCTTCTTGGACGCGAGGCGACCCTTCATCGTCGGGTAGCGCGGCAGATTGATGCCTTCCTTCACGCCGATTGCGGCGGGCATCGGTAACTCGTAGACCTCTACTCCGGCGTCACCCTCGCGCTTCACCGATGCGACGCCGTTAGCGACCTCAATACTTTTCGCACCGTTGATCATCGGGCGTCCCAGCGCGTACGCTGCGCGAACCCCGACTTGGTATCCGCCAGAGTCTGCCGACTCGTTGCCGAACAAGATCAGATCGAACTTGCCACCAGAGATTTCTAGCTCGGTCGTTGTAGCAACTATTGCGCTCGCAGTTCGCTGCGCGTCCCAGTCTGGCCCGCTGATCGCTATCAGCACCGCGCTGGTCGCACCGACGCTGACAGCGGTTCGCAGTTGCTCCTCGGCTTCGACCGGCCCGAGCGTCAGCACCGTTACGTTGCCGCCGTGCTTCTCGATCAGTTGCACCGCTGCTTCGACCGCGCACTCCTCGTGCGGGCTGACGGTGAACCCGAGAAAAGCGGTGTCTACTGCTTGGCCGTCGTCGGTGATGTTGATGCGCGCACCGGGTGCCGGCACCCGCTTGACGCAAACAAGAATCCTCATCGCGGTGATTTTCTGGCTAGCTCTTCATGCGCGCATCGGTCGGGTCGAAAAGACCTTGGCTGCCGACGCGGGCGACGCGCACGGGAAACAATTCGTTCATGTACATCACTTGCAATTCGGCACCCTCGACGGCGTGCTCTGGCGTAAGGTAACTGAGCAGCAAGTACTTGCCGAGCGACGGCGCCGCGCCAGCGGTCGTGACGCGCGAGACTCGGCCCTTGGCGTCGACGATGCGCTCGCCATCTTTTGTCAGAATCGGTTCGTTGCCCCCAGTGGGGAAGCGCCTGATGCCTGACTTGCTGGTGTTGTCGATCATCTCGAGCGTGCACATTATCGCGGCCGGCTTTTCTTCGCGGGCCTTAAGGTACGAGGCCTTGCCGATGAAGTCGGCTGACTTGACCTTGGCGCGATTGAGACCGGCCTCGACTGGGTTGTATTCGCTCTCAAGTTCTGCGCCCATCAAGCGATATCCCTTTTCGATTCGCCCGGTCACGGCGTAGACGCCCATTCCGACGGGGATGATCCCGAACTCCTCGCCGGCCTTGGTGATCGTGTCCCACATCCGCAGTCCGTGTTCCATCTTGGTATAGACCTCCCAGCCATTTTCTCCGACATAGGAGATTCGAAACATGGTCGCTGGTACTCCGTCGATCAATACGTCGCGCACAGACCCGTAGGGAAAGTTCTCTTGCGAAACATCGAACGGTACCAACTTGCCCTGGGCATCGATATTTTGCGTGGCCTTGGCCATCGTCTTTGCGGCGTTCGGTCCCCACACTCCGATGGTGCACAAACTTGCGCTCAAGTCTGTGAACACGACAGAGCCGTCTTGTGGCATGTGGCGCGTGAACCAGTAGTTGTCGCGGCCGCCGTCGAAGGCGCCGGTGATCACGCGAAAGTGTTGCTCGCCTAGGCGCATGATCGTGAGGTCGCCGCGAAAGCCGCCGCCCGGTGTTAGCAACGGCGTGTACACCGACCTGCCGACCGCAACATCGACGCTGTTGACCGTCATGTATTGCAAGAAATTTTTGGCGCCGGGGCCCGTGAAGTCGAACTCGTTGAACGCGGTGAGGTCGACCATGCCGACAGACTCGCGCATCTGTAGGTGTTCGGCGTTTGTGATCGGCGACCACCAGCGCGCGTCCCACTCGTGATCGCGCGGCTTGCAGGCCTCGGGGAACTTCTCGATCAATTTGGCGTTCGACGCGAACCACTGCGGGCGTTCCCAGCCGCGGGCGTCAAAGAATGTTGCGCCGAGGGCCTCTTCGCGGGCGTAGAACGGGCTGCGGCGCATGTTGCGTTGCGACGCCCACTGCTCGCGCGGGTGAACTATGCCGTATGTCTTGTTGAAGTGTTCGTTGCAGCGAGCATAAATATGGTGATCCGTCTTTTCGTGCGGGTAGAAGCGGCTGATATCCGACGAGTGCGGGTCGCACAAATGTGGGTAGCCGTGTGTCATCCATTCGGCGACGAGTTGGGCAATGCCAGGCCCCTCCTTGATCCACACCGCGGCGGCCGACCACAAGTTGCGCACTTCGACCGTCTCGCCGAGCACGGGCATCGCGTCTGGGGTGAGCGAGAGCAGGCCATTGATCGCATACTTAATCTCGGCGTCGCCCAACATCTCCATCAACTCGATCGCCTGTTCCATCTGCGGATCAAAATCGTCCGGCGTGAGCGGCAACTCTGTAGGCGAGAGTGCCGACGCTTCGTTGGATGGGATGTCATTCGGGTGCATGAAGATCGCGCGGTGCGCATACGATCCGACCTCCATCGACCCTGCCGATTGGCGCTCGTAACAAAAAGTGTCCATGTCGCGAACAATCGGGTAGGCGACTTCGGCATTCGACTGTTGCAGTATGTCGATGGGGCCGACGTCGGCCATCTGGTGGACGGCCGGAGTGAGCGGAATAATGGCTCCTGCCATCGCGGCGATGCGCGGGCTCCAGACCCCGCAAGCGATGACCACGAACTCCGCTTCGATGCGTCCCTTGTTGGTGACGACGGCCTTGATTGCGCCGTTGTCGACCTCGAGGCCGAGCACTTCGGTGTTGGCAAAGACGCTCAAATTTCCGTCCTTAACGGCGCCCTCACGCATCAGCGTGCCGGTCTGCAGCGAATCGACAACCGAAACGCTCGGCGTGTAGAAACCACCAAGAATAATTTTCTCGTTGATGAACGGCACAAGCTCCTTTACTTGCATTGGAGTGAGCAGCGATGCCTCGATGCCCCAAGACTTGGCCGATGTCATTCGCCGATTGAACTCTTCGAGACGCTCGGGGGTGCGCGCCACTTCGATGCCGCCAGAGGTGCTGTTCATGCCCATCTCGATGTACTGCTGCTGCGACGCGAGTGTCAGCATCGCCATCTCTTTGTTGTGATCGGTGGGGAAGATGAAGTTGGAAGCGTGTCCGGTCGAGCCGCCTGGGTTCGGCAGCGGTCCCTTGTCAATTTGCACCATGTCCGTCCACCCGAGTTTGGAAAGATGGCCGACGAGGCAGTTGCCGACAATGCCTGCCCCGATGACTACGACTTTGGCGCGGATTGGAAATTCGTTCACTTGATTGCCCCTTATATATGAATGATTACATGGCTATCGGGGATGTCCGAAAAGCCTACAAATTCGTTTCGGTAGTATATCACCGCAATATCAGCGAATAAAATCGGTACAATATAGATATATGAGCGTTTCCCTTAGCGAAAAGGCCTACCTAGAGATCCGCGACAAGATCGTGCGGCTACAACTCGCCCCGGGTGATGTGATTCGCGAGGACGAACTTCAGGCCCAGTTGAATATTGGTCGGACCCCGATCCGAGAGGCGTTGCAGCGCCTCGCCCGAGACCAATTTGTGACCGTAATTCCGCGTCGCGGAATGCTCGTCTCGGGCATCGATGTGATGGAGTTGTCGATGCTGTACGAGACCAGGGCTCTACTCGAACCGTACGCGATGCGACTCGCCGCGGCGCGCGGCAAGGCCGAGCATTGGCAAAAAATGGAAAAGGTGCTTGCTGGCGCCCAACGCCGCGGCGCGACCAACGACGACCTGATGGTGATTGACCGCACATGCCACGAAATCGTGTGGGACGCGGCTGGCAATCGATTTTTAACAGCGACGCTCGACATGATGTATGCCCAGAGCGATCGACTATGGCACCTGTACATCGCCGACGTCGCCGACATGAAGCACGCAGTCGAAGAACACGGCGAGATGTGCAAGTTGTTGGCCGCCGGCGACGGCGATGGTGCGGCGCAACTCTGCGAGAGTCACATTCGCGGCTTCGATGGCGAGATGAATCTCGCGGTGC
>JAYTUM010000206.1:0-1293 GCA_043744575.1 Acidimicrobiales bacterium
CCTTTACGAAGGCCAACACCGACCGGGTCATTTTGATGGCGTGCTCACCGTCGTCGACCGGCTATTTACGGTGGTGGCACCAAGCGTCGCCATCTTCGGCGAGAAGGACTATCAACAACTCACGCTAATTTCGCAAATGGCCGCCACTCGTCATCCGTCGATACGTATTGCTCGCGTACCAACGGTGCGTGACCCAGACGGCCTGGCCATATCCAGCAGAAACATCAGGTTGAGGCCAATCGATCGCGCATCGGCGACCAAGTTGTACGAATCGCTGCGCTACGTCCATAAACAACATCTCTCGGGAGTCACCGACGCTAAGGATCTCGAGCGTTGCGCTATTAGATATCTGAAACAATTTGACAGTATCGCTCTTGACTATCTCGTCTGTGTGGATGCAAACACCCTTGAGCAAATAAGTTTAGTGGATCATCCAACCGTGGTGTTACTTGCCGCCACAATCGGCGGCGTACGACTCATTGACAATGTGTTATTGAAACCGTGAGTCTGCGAATCCGAACCACGCTATCCAACACCTCACGAGCCACGAGGCGTTTGTCAGCAAGGGGCACATTACGGGGTGGGGCATCTCGAACCACCAGGGTCACCGCATTGGTATCGTGACCAAAACCAACGCCAGGGTCGGTCACGTTGTTGGCCACTATGAGATCAACATTCTTTAGGTGCAACTTGGACTGCGCATGTTCAACCAAGTTGCTCGTCTCAGCGGAAAAACCTACGAGCACCTGACCCACTCGTTTGTTGGCACCTAGACCAGCCAGAATGTCGGGAGTTGCTTCAAGTTCGAGGGTTTGCAGTGATGCGATGCGACCCGTGAGCGGATCTTTCTTAAGTTTCTCACTCACGGCGTGTTTTGGTCGCACATCGGCCACGGCGGCGGCCATCACGATGACATCAGCACTTGGTGCCACTCGGGCAAGTGCTTCTTGCATTTGAGCGGCGGTTTCAACTATCACTAGTTCTACGCCGTGCGGAAGGCTGCGATCGACCGTGCTTATGAGTGTTACCTTGGCGCCACGAGTCGCGGCCTCAGCGGCAATGGCGTAGCCCTGTTTGCCAGATGAACGATTGGCAATGACGCGTACCGCGTCGATTGGTTCGCGGGTACCACCGGCCGTGACCACGACGTGGACTCCGTCCAAGTCCCCCGGGGTAAGCAATTTCACAATCTCATCAAAGATCACCGCAGGTTCGGCGAGTCGACCTACCCCAACATCGCCACCAGCGAGGCGACCGTCCGCAGGATCAACTATGTGGACCCCGCGTCGAAGC
>JAYTUM010000207.1:0-1292 GCA_043744575.1 Acidimicrobiales bacterium
CAATAAGGGGCTGTAGCTCAGTTGGCAGAGCGGTACGTTCGCAATGTACAGGCCAGGGGTTCAATTCCCCTCAGCTCCACGCAACGGTGCAACACGCACAAACGATGCACGGTTAATTCAACTTGGACACGGGGGATCGGCAATGGCAATGACGTGGGATGAGGCGAACGAAGCGGTCACCGCACCGGGTCAAATCTTTGAGTTGGTTGACGCCACAGTGCTCGGCAATAAGATGCGGATCTTTAAGAACGCGCCGGCGCACCTCGGTCAGGTTTTCGCGGGCACTCGCGCCCATGGCGACAAAACCTTCTTGGTCTACGAGGGCGAAAATTGGACATTTACTAAGACGAGCGATTACATCGATGCGCTGGCGTCGTTGCTGATCAACACCTACGGAATCAAAAAGGGCGACCGAGTCGCCGTGGCGATGCGCAATTACCCGGAGTGGGTAGTTTCGTTCGCCGCAATTATTTCCGTCGGAGCCATTAACGTTTCGATGAACTCGTGGTGGACGCAAGATGAGATGGATTTTGCACTTGAAGACTCTGGCGCAATCGTGCTGATCTGCGACCAAGAACGATTCGAAATTAGCGCCGCGAGCTGCACAAGGAAAAATATCAAGGTGTTGGTGGCGCGCACAGACAAGCCGCTGCCGAGCGGTGTGGACAACTGGGCGATTGTTCTACCGCTCGGAGACAAGCACCCCGGCGCCGACATTTCACCAGACGACGACGCCACAATCTTGTACACCTCGGGCACAACCGGCAGGCCAAAGGGGGCAGTCTCGACGCACCGCGCGATCATCAGCTCGTTAATGGCGTTCTCTGCGCGCAATGGCATACTCGGTCTCGCTGGCGTTACTCTCAAGCCGGTCGACGGCCCAGAACTGCCGACATCGTTCATCTTGATCGTGCCGCTGTTTCACGTCACCGGTTGCGTGCCCGTGATGATGAGCTGCTTCATCGCCGGTCTGAAACTAGCGATTATGTACAAGTGGGATGCCGAGAAGGCCCTAGAGATGATTGAGCGCGAGCAGATTACCAATTTTGTCGGCGTGCCGACGCAGAGTTGGGATCTCGTCAATTCGCCAAACTTCGCCAAGTTCGACACGTCCAGTCTGCGTGCCGTCGGCGGCGGAGGTGCGCCAGCTCCGGCCTCGCTGGTAGCCAAGGTCGAGGAGAAGATGAAGAACGGCAACCCCCAATTGGGTTACGGCATGACGGAAACCAACGCATTCGGCCCTGGAAACGCAGGCTCCGCGTATGTTTCGCACCCCACCAGCACTGGTCGCG
>JAYTUM010000208.1:0-4950 GCA_043744575.1 Acidimicrobiales bacterium
GTGGCCTATGTCGGCCGCCACCTGCGCGATGCAAGTACCCATTAGGCAAATCTCGTCTATCGTTGCGCCATGACCTCAACGCCAAAGTCTCAATCTGCCGTTTACGCGCTGTCTGATCGCTACATCGAAGAACTTGCCGCGCTCGACCCCGGCATGGCGACCGCGCTTGGCATCGCCGGTCACGATCACGAGATGACCGACTTCAGCCCGGCAGGGCACGCCGCCCGCGCCAACGTGACGCGCAAAACTTTGGCCGATCTTAAGGCCACCGATTCGAGCGCCGATGCAGACAGGCTCGCCGCCGGCGTATTGCGCGAGTCGCTCGAACTCGGCGTAATCGAAATCGACGCCGGCGAGCAGCTGCGATCGATTCGTGTGATCGCAGGCGACATTGATGAGGCTCGCGCGATCTTTGATCTCATGCCGACCGCCACTGCCGATGATTGGTCTGTGATTGCCGAACGCATGACAAACGTACCCGAGGCATTTGCCGGAATGCGCGAGTCGTGGAGACTCGGAATGCAACGGGGCATCGTCGCCCAGAGCCGTCAAGTAGCCGCTGTCGCCGACCAGTTATCGACATGGTCTGGTAGCGGCACGCCCGCGTTTTTCGAACAGTTCGCCGAAAGCGCCAGTTCCGTATCTGGCGCGCCGCTCGAGGCCCTGCGCAAGGCCGCCAAACTTTGCTCGGCGGCAATGGCCACCACCGCGACTTTTTTGCGCGAAGAGTACGCGCCCCTCGCCGACCCGCGCGACGGCGTAGGCCCAGAGCGCCACGCAATCTCGCGTCGCCGATTTATGGGCATGAATGTTGACGCCAAGGATGCCTACGAATGGGGCTGGGGCGAAGTAGCCCGGCTCGACAACGAGATGGCGCGGGTCGCGCAACAGATCAAGCCGGGTGCGTCGCTCGCCGAAGTGCGCCACCTACTCGACACAGATCCCGCACGGGCGATCAATGGCGAAGAGGGACTGCGCGACTGGTTACAAGAAATCATGGACGAGGCAATGTCATTTTTGATTTCCAACAACCACTTCGAGATCCCGCAAAAGATTCGCCGCGTCGAGGCGATGATCTCGCCGCCTGGCGGCGCGGCAGCAATGTATTACACGCCTCCGAGTGAAGACCTCACAAGGCCAGGCCGCACCTGGTACCCGACAAACGGGCGCACGTTCTTCCCGCGTTGGAGCGAACCGACTACGGCATATCACGAAGGAGTCCCGGGACATCACCTGCAGGTAGCAATTGCGACGATCAATTCAGAAAAGCTCTCACGCTTTCAACGCAATACATTCGTCTCTGGTCACGGCGAGGGCTGGGCGCTGTACGCCGAACGGTTGATGGATGAGTTCGACTTCTTCGCGAATCCCGAATACCGCTTGGGTTATTTGTATGCGCAAGCGTTTCGAGCCGCGCGAGTTGTCATCGACATCGGAATCCACTGCGGTTTTGCGATTCCCAATGACTGGTCGTGGCACGCTGGCGAACAGTGGACGCCAGACCTCGCGCTCGAATTTCTGGCGGCCCGTTCATCTAGTGACGACGCCTTTAATCGCTCCGAGATCAACCGCTATTTGGGCTGGCCGGGCCAGGCGATTTCGTACAAGCTCGGCGAGCGGGTGTGGCTCGACCTGCGCGACGATGCTCGCAAGAAACACGGCGCCAATTTTGACCTGCGCAAGTGGCACGCCTTCGCTCTTGACCTCGGCAACCTCGGGCTAGATCTGCTGCAAAAAGAACTGGCGCGCTTCTAAGAAATTATCTGCACGCTTAAGGCAGGACAATTACGGGCGTGCCCGCTTTAGCCCAATTGAAAATGAAAAATGCGTCGGCCGTTGCCGAGCGCAGGCAACCTTGGCTCAGGAATTGCCCGAGTTGGTCGACGGTCTGCATTGGTCTGCCGTACCGCAGCGGGATCTCGTGAAACCCGACATTACCTCCGTGCGGTCCGATGGCGAAACGAGTCATATAACGAAACGTGGCGCCAGGAAGTTCTAGGCTGTACGACGACGCCGATTGGCTGAAGACTCTGTAACTGCCGGGCGACGGAACACCTCGTTGGCCCGAGACCAAGAAGTTGCGAATTACTTGCTCATCAGCGTTGACGACCCACACCTGCCCGCTCATGTTTGAGTAAACAACGCGGCGACCAGCACCAGATTTGCGCGGCAATCGCGGCACGACAACCGCGCCAGTTGTCGCAGTAGACGACGAAGATGATGCAAGTGGCGTAGTCGATGACGTGGTTGACAACTCGGGCACCGTTGTGGCGACGGTCGCGCTCGTCGTCGTTGACTCATCGGCGTGAGCATTGCCAGAAATGCTGCTGGTCACGAGAATCGCAATCGCAATGCTCTTCATCCAGATCGCCATCCAAATATTCTACGCCAGCGCAAACACAGCCTTGCGCCGCGGATTTGAGCCATCGGCGACGACGACGCGACCATCTTCGATGAGCTTGATCAGGTGCGAAAGCACGCTGCGCCCGGCAGCCTTGTGCAACGTCTTGGGCACTTCCTTGTACAACTGCTCCACGATCTCGGCAATTGTCGACACGCCGTCGCGCAGACAGCAAACTATTTGATCTTCGCGGTCAAGGCGGTGCGCAAGGTACTGCGCCAAAAACGCATGCGGGTTTGTGACCGGGCCTCCGTGAGTAGGCCAGATCACGGCGTCGTCGCGTAGTTGCACTTTCTTTAGCGATTCGATGTACGAGCGCATATCGCCGTCAGGCGGCGAGACGACGGTCGTGCTCCACCCCATTATGTGGTCGCCGCTGAACAACGCGCGTTCCTGTGGGAGCGCAACGCACATGTGATTGCTGGTGTGGCCCGGCGTGGTAACAGCGACAAGCGTGAACTCGCCAGTGTCGACAATTACGTCGCCGTCTCTAGCGATCCAGGTCGGAACAAAATCAAGATCGATGTCCTCGCGAATTTCGACCGGCGCGCCAACGGATGACGATTCATCGACCAATTCGTCGTCGTCGGCATCGTCGTCACCCGAAGCGCTGGCAAAATGCGGCCCAACGCCGTAAGTTGGCGCGCCGGTCGTCTCGTGCAACCACTTGGCCAGCGGCGAATGGTCGGAGTGGCAATGCGTGATCACAATCGCCACGACACGGCTGCCTACAAGCGCACGCTCAAGAGCCTGACGATGGCTGTCAAGAATCGGTCCCGGGTCGATCACTGCGACGAGGCCATTGCCGACGATGTATGTGCCCGTGCCGCGATACGTGTATTTAGACGGATTCTCGGCGATCACACGGCGAATCAGCGGCGAAACGAGCATGGCATCGCCGTATGGCACGTCGTCGATGCGCGCGACGAACTGGATTTTCGCCACGACACTTCTACTTGGTCGAAGTTCTTTTTTTGCGCCGGCTCTGCTTCACTGGCCTAACCGCAATAAACACAAGCGGGTTGTCGATCACCTCGTGGCGTTCGCCCCAACTGCTGGCGAGTGCCTGCACCATCGCTGCCAACGGTAACGCGAGCACTGCGCCGACAGGACCCAGAATTGCGCCTCCGAATATAGCTGCGCCGAACGCGACGGCGGCGTGAACTTCAAGAGTGCGCGCCGTGATGCGCGGCGCGAACAAATAATTTTCAATCTGCTGATAGATAAGTATGAAGGCGATTACGAGCAGGGCCTTAAACGGCGAGTCCAAAAATGTTAGTAACGCTGGCAAGATGCCGGCCAGGTACGTGCCCACGACGGGCAAGAACTGTGAGACCAAGCCGACCCACAGCGCCATCGCGATTGGCGCGGGCGTTCCGATGGATTGAAAAGCAATCCAGTGGAAGAAGGTCGATAGCAGCGCCAGCAACAGTCGCGAGTGCAGGTATCCGCCGGTCTTAGCGATAGCCAGCTCCCAAGTGTTGAGCACAATTCGTTGACGCTCGGGTCGAAGGCGACTGCAGATGACTCGGCGCAGGCGCGGTCCGTCGGCGACCAGATAAAACGTAAACAGCAGAACGGATAAAAGCTGAAATAACACTCCGAAAGCACTCACAGATAACCTCAAAACGTTGTCCTGTTGGTTATTTATGAACTTTTGCACGGGGCCATTCGGGTCGGCAATCGAAGCGTTGACTTCGGCTGGATCGATCTTGGTATTAAAGGTCGTGTTCACGAAGTCGACGGTGTCGTTGACATAACTCTCACTATTTTTTAAGAGGTCGGCGGCCTGACTGCCAACCAATGTTCCGATTGCACCTACGAACACGACGGCGAACACCAAGACCGCCAGCAAAATCGCCAGCGTTCCAGAGCCTCGCCGCCAACCCCGAGCCGCCAAACGGTTAACGCCCGGCTCGATCGCCAGTGCCAAGAAAAGTGAGACGAGCAAAAGTAGCAAGAAATTCGAAAGCTGGTGAAACAGTTCTCGCATTACAAACGTGGTGACTAGCCCCGCCCAAAATAGCACGATTGCTCGCGGCACCCACCTGGGCATGGGCGTTAACGCTTCGTTGTCGCTCATGTCATACACAATAGTCGTGGGCAGCGATGGGCAGGTCGCACGATTTGCTGGCACGATGGTCGTAGACATGCACCTATGCGCGCAAAGGATCGTTCAAGAATCATGAAGAGGCTCGACCAGCAATTCAATGAGGCGATCGCCACCGTGCGCCTTTCGGTGGCTGATGCCTTGCGCTCGCGCGTCGCCGGCCCGAACCCAGACCAGCGCGTGCAAGAGATTCTAGATGCCGACGGACCGCGCTGGTTCGCCGACGATCGCCCAATACGCAAGGTTCACTGTGATTCTTCGATGTTCATCGGCGGGCTGCGCGCACTGTTGCTGCAATCGCTGCACCCGCTGGCGATGGCCGGCGTAGCCCAACACTCTGACTACAAGAACGACCCGTGGGGTCGACTGCAACGCACCGCCGACTTTCTCGTCAGCACAACTTACGGTCCGGCGCAAGAGGCGCAGCGCACAATTGACC
>JAYTUM010000209.1:0-1282 GCA_043744575.1 Acidimicrobiales bacterium
AACCGAGACCATGCCAGCTTCCTGCGCCTTTTTGTGTTTGCTATTGACATAGATGTGGCTGGGAGCATCGCCGCCAATAAGAACGGTTGCAAGGCAAACCGGCGGCGAGCCTGCGGCTTCAATTTCTTTGCGCAACCGCGCAACCGTTTCGTCGCGCAGCGCGTTGCCATCCATCAAGATTGCCCCGCCCGCTGTGCGCGCGAAATTTTGAGTCATGAAAGACCGACGATTTCGCCGTTCTCGTCGAAGTCGATGATTGATGCGGCCGGCTTCGTACCAAGGCCCGGCATCGTGCGCATCTCGCCGCAGATCGGATACACGAAACCGGCGCCAACCGAAGCGCGCGCCTCGCGCACTGTGAGGGTGTGCCCGGTCGGCGCGCCCTTTAGCGATGCGTCGCCCGAAATCGAGAGGTGCGTCTTGGCGATGCACACCGGCAACTTGCCAAAGCCGTTGTCGGTGAAGTTTTTCAACTGGCGGTTCGCCGCGGCCGTGTACTCGACGCGGGCGGCCCCGTAAATCTTGGTGGCGACGGTCTCGATCTTTTCTTTGAGCGACGCCTCGGCCTCATACAGGAAATGAAATCCGTTTAGTTCTTCGCAGGCTTCGACCACCGCTCGAGCAAGATCGGTGGCACCAGCGCCGCCGTCGGCGAAGTGCGTGCACACCGCGACTCGAGCGTTCATGCTCTCGGCAATCTTGCGAATCACGTCGTGCTCGGACTTGTGGTCAGTCGGGAACGCATTGATCGCCACCACAGGCGTGACGCCGTGGGCCTGCACGTTCTCGATCTGCTTGCGCAGGTTGGCTGCACCTGCCTCGACATCTTGCGGGTTCTCGGCGAGCAGGTCGGCCGGCAACTCTTTGCCAGCGACGATCTTGTACTTGCCAGAGTGGGCCTTTAGTGCGCGCACCGTGGTCACGAGCACCGCGGCATCAGGCACAAGACCAGAAGCGCGGCACTTGATGTTGAAGAAACGCTCTGCGCCCATGTCTGCGCCAAAGCCAGCCTCGGTGATCAGGTAGTCGCCGCCGTGAATGCCGATGAGGTCGCCAATGATCGACGAGTTGCCGTGGGCAATGTTGCCGAACGGGCCGGCATGCACGATTACTGGCGTGTTCTCGAGAGTCTGCAGCAAGTTTGGCTTGATCGCCTCGCGCATGATCACGGCCATTGAGCCTGCGCCGCTGAGTTGCTCGGCGGTGATCGGCGTTCCCTTGTTCGTGTAACCGACGACGATTCGCCCGAAGCGCGCACGCATGTCTTCCATGCTCGTGGCCA
>JAYTUM010000210.1:0-19090 GCA_043744575.1 Acidimicrobiales bacterium
CCGCGCGATCAGCGACTCGCCTCGCTCGCCACCAGCGAGGTATGACAGCGCACTGCCAGACGCGTAACGCTCCCAGCATCCGGAGAGGCCGCATGAACATTTCACGCCGTCCAAATGCACAACCATGTGTCCTATCTCGCCCGCGTATCCGTGCGCGCCGCGCTGCAAGGTTCCACCGCAGATAAGACCGCCGCCGATGCCGGTGCCGAGGGTAACCATCCAAACATCGTTGAACCCGCGCGCCGCGCCAATCTCAAATTCGGCAAGACACGCGCAGTTGGCATCGTTGTCGACCCACACTCGCGACTTCAAGCGTTCTTCGAGCTGCGCCCGTAGCGGAATCTCGGTGGCGCCGCGCAAATTCGGTGACGCGCGAATAACTCCGTCCGGCGTAATCAGCCCCGGCACACCAACGCCGAAACTTGCGCAATCACCCAACTCGCCGAAAATCTCTACTAATAGGTCGGCAAGCTCATTTGCTGGAGGAGTCGGTTTACGAATCGTTGCCTGCACGACACCGTTTTCATCGATTGCCACCCCGAGACACTTTGTGCCACCGACATCAATGCCGGCTCGCCAGGTCACGATTCGCTGCGGGTCTTCAGTTCTTTAAGCGTATTCAAAATGCGCACTTCGGCACGTCGCTTGACGAAACCCGGCAGCGGGATTACCAGTTCGACCGCCATGTCGTAGGTGGCCCGCGTGCCTTCGGCGACTGCCTCGAACGTGTAGGCACCCTTGATGGCGCGCATGATGTCGCCCTCGACCAGCGACCACGACAGTCGCTGCGGCGCCTCGCTGTAGTCGTACGTCAAGGTGTAGTGCGTGCTGCGACCCAGAGCAGATGCTCGATACTCAACTTTTTGAGCACGACCCTGTGCGTCGCGCTCTAAAACAGTTACTTCCTTAATGTCGTTCGCCCACTGTGGATATTTCTCAAAATCGCTCGCGACAGCGAAACACCTCTCGGGCGGAGCCGAGATTACCGCTACATCTGAACCAGCATCAACCATGGTCTATATCCTTGCCGATTTCGGTGGTAGAAGTGGAGGATGCGCCGTTCTTTCGAGCAGAAAATCTTCCGTTTCGGCTGGCCCAAAGACCGTTGAGCCCGAGTCCAAATAGAGGTACCAAAACCCCGAAGGCCAAGGTACTTCCCGACTTGCCATCGGTCGAGGTGCGGCTTAGGGCGGTGCCAAGTGCGACAAGAGTCTGTGCGACAAGACAACCATTCATTGCCATCCGCACCCTCGAATCAGCAACTCCGGCAGTTAGCAAGAAAAGGGTCGCCACTGATATCTCGTCATGTCGACTGCGCTGCACCGCTGTGAAATAGCCCCAAATAAAAGTAGCGACACCAATCGCGAATAATGTCATGGCCACGGCTACCCCGACGGCGCGGGCGTTAGGGGTGAAGATAGTTGCGGCAAATGTCGCCGATACCGAAAACACCGTGGTCCCGACGATGTTGGCCCGAATGATCGCGTCTTTCACGATTCGACCTGCAACACCACGCCGAGGCGCGCGGCCAGTACGTCGTAATCGAATTCGCTGACCGCCCGCCGTCTCGATGCGATCTGCATGCTCGAACGGAGGTCGTGATCGGCCAGCAATTCGGCGATCGCACTGGCAACATCTCGAACGCTGCGGGGATTGCGGATGACTCGCCCAGTCACGCCGTCGAGCACCGCGTCGGCCGCGCCACCCGAATTACCGGCAATTTGGGGCAAACCGCACGAGGCGGCCTCTGCAAACACGATGCCGAAGCCCTCTTGCTCCAGCCCTCCCCAGCGACTGCGACAGATCATCGCCGCTATATCGGCACAACCGTACAGGCGCGGCAGCATCTCGTTACTGACCCAACCGAGAAACATCACTGGCGCGTTTAGTTCTGTGCGCAGCTTCTCGAGTCGGTTGCGGTCTCGTCCAGAGCCAGAAATAGCCACGACTAATTGGGGATGGGAAGCACGCAATTGCGCCGCCGCTTGAATTAGCGTGTCGAACCCCTTACGCGGCACCAAGCGACTGACCCCGACGATGAGCTGCGCGTCTTGCGCGATACCTAGCTCGTCACGTGCGTCACTTCGTTGCGCACTACTTAGCGATACAAACCGATTCGTATCGACGCCGGGCGCAATCACGGTGATCGGCAAGTTTGCGCCGCCGGCGTGGCGCGCCTCTGCCGCCGGGTACGAGCCCGCGGCGATGATGTGGTTGGCGCCGCGCAATACATAACCCAAGGCGTTGCGCGAAACCGGCAAGCGCCCAGGCACGGTTACTTCCGCGCCGTGCACGATAACCATGTACGGCAGTCGTAGCGACCGACCGACTAGACCCAGCGGCACGGCGGGGTCGAGCACCACGAAGTCGGCCAAAATTTGCGCGGCGAAGCGATTGATGCGCCTTACCATCAGGGGGTGCGGCAAGAGCGCAAACTCTGGCACTCGACGGATCTCGAATGGCTGAGCGGCATCGAACGCCTTGGCATCCTTGTGCGGGCTTGTGAGTACCGCAAACGAGTCGGGCGGCAAACGACGCCACCACTCCCACAACAGATTTTGGATGCCGCCGCCCTTTGGGGGGAAATCATTGGTGACCAGGAGGTGTTTCATTGCTCTTTCATATTTCCACGCGGGCGTCGGGTAATCGCAACAACTCGGCGATAACTTCTGGCGATTGATCTTTGAACGGAATCAATTCGCGCAAGTTTAGTCGAGCGGCGGACCACACCGCATGAGCCCGAAGCATCGGCTCTTCGTGCGCCAGGTACCGAATCAATACTTCGCGAACCGATGCGTCACGATTGTCGCCGATGTTGCCAAGAATAATTAGTGCGTTGCGCCGAACCCACATTGGATTGCGCCCAGCGATGTACCACTGCCCGACCGCTGCTAGTAGCTCGCTGTCGCTCGCGCACAGCAAGAACATCAGCGACCGAAACGGGGTGACTTCAACCTGCGAGCCTTCGCCGCCGCCTCGCGAACGCACGGTCGGCGGGCACACCGCTTGGCAGTCGTCGCAACCGTAGATTCGATCGCCAAGGGCGACCCGAAAGTCCCAGTCGAAAACTCCGGGCTTTTGAATCAACCATGCCAAGCACTTGCGCGCGTCAATAACGCCCTGCTCGATGATCGCCCCCGTCGGGCAAAAGTCGAGGCATCGCCGGCACGCGCCGCACGAGTCGGCGACCAATTCTTGATTCGCTTCGAGCGGAGCGTCTGTGACAACGCTGCCCAGCACAAACAAACTTCCAGATCCTTCTATTAGGAGGTTTGAGTTTTTGCCGTACCAGCCCAGGCCAGCCAAGTATGCCGACTCGCGATCGACGAGCGCGTTGTCGTCTGCTAGCACGAGCGCGCGCCAACCGTCGCCGCGCAGCTCGTCGGCGATCACAGTTAGTGCTGCGCGCAGTTTCTGGTAGTAGTCGGCCCACGCGTAAAGAGCGACACGCGCGCTCAATTGTTCTGGCGCGCTAGCCGATATTGCATTACTCATTTGTGTGTCGTACGAGTACGCACCGACGACCAGCGAACGCGCATCTTGGACGCTCAATGTTGGATCGGTGCTGCGTTCTGGGTTGCGATATGTGAATTGCATCGTGTCGCTGAGGCCAACTTGCTTGCGAGAGACAAGCGCTTCACGAGCGCGGGTCATCACCGTCGCGGGTGCGATACCGACTCGCGCCAGCCCGGCCATGCGGCCGAGGCCAAGCAGATGTCGCGAGTACTGCCCGATCTGGGCAGGGTCGAACAGATTTTCTTTAGCTAACCGCACGATGCCGAAGCGTAGGCACCATTCCGGCATTTGCGAGCAAATGCACCGCCCGCTGCTCCTCGATGTTGAAAATAACGGTGGTCTCGGTGGCGTCTCCGCACATGAATGTGACCAAGCAATCGGCGCATGCTTCGCTGTGCCTCATTACACAGGTGTCGCAACTGACGACCAGGGGCTCGCTCACGAAACGACCAAAGGCGACCTCTACGGGCTTAGACATGTTGATACCTCACATCAAAATCGTGCCCTAGGGGTGCTGCACGGTTAGGCGCGTTGCGGTGCCCCGGTTAACTGTGCCTAAGTGATTTGGGCACCGGCAAAGTCAATATCGAGGATCATGACCTCGCCACCTCGCGGCAACGACGCGGCCACGCTGTGAGCATCGAGCTCACTGCACATTGCAGCCACAGTCGGCCCAGACCCCGAGAGCCAAGCACACCAAGCGGGGCCGTCGAGCGCCAACCCGATTGCTTCGCGCGATGTCGCAGCGGCGGCCAGGCGCACTTCTTGGTGCAAGCGATCCTGGGTCGCCGCGCGCAGGGTCGCCACGTCTCCGGCGGCGAGTGCCGCCATCAGCAAGGTGGCGTGGCCGATATTGAAAACGGCATCTTGCAGCGAGACCGTGTCGGCCAGCATCGTGCGCGATTTATGCGTAGATGTCTTTGACTCCGGCACCCAGACCACGATCTTTGGGCGCAGGGCCAAAGGCAACTTGGCAACCTTGCCCGACGCACTTGCCGTGACCCCGCCGACTAGAGATGCAGCGACGTTGTCGGGATGACCCTCGAGCTCGGTGCTGATCGCCAAAATATTTTCGCGCTCTACGATCAGCAAGTCTGCGGCGCTTGACTCTTGGCGCAGGGCCGCAATTACACCGCCGACCCGCGCGGCGCCACTGAACCCGAGTCCACGACCTATCGGTATTTCGCTGCGGGCCCACAACGAGCCGGTGCCCCCCGCGTAGGCAAATGCATGCGCCGCAGGATGCCGAAGCGTCAGAGTCTCGGCTCCGGTGGGTATTTCGCCGTCGACAATTCCTAATTCAAAATAAAGCGTCAACGCAATGCCGATGGCGTCGAAACCTGGGCCAATGTTGGCTGAACTAGCGGGAACTCTGACTGAAAATTTCAAATCTTCAACAGACAACGATGTCTTCATCGCTGTGTTCATCGCCGTGTTCATTACTACTAGATTGCCACAGCGCGGCTGACGCCGATGAGCGCCTCAAGAACATTTTGTGCAGAACCCGAGTCGATACTTTCGCAGGCGATCGCCACCGCATCTCTCATGTTGTCGGCCGCGCCAGCGACCATTAATGCGCCCCCGGCGTTAAGCACGACAATGTCGCGAATCGCGCCACGCTGCCCGCCCAACAGGTCGCGTACGACCTGCGCATTGTGTTGCGGGTCGCCGCCCCTGATCGCGATAACGTCGACTCGCGCAAATCCAAATTCGAGCGCGTCAACTTCGAAATTGCTCAAAGAACCGTCGCGCAACTGCGTGACCAATGCAGGCCCGCTGAGCGATAGTTCATCGAGTCCGTTGTGACCGTGCACAACCCACGCGCTTGTTACGCCGCGCGTGGCCAACACCTGCGCCATCAACGGGGCAACCCCGTGGTCGCCAACGCCGACGAGCATCAACTCAATTTCGGCCGGGTTGGCCATAGGCCCGAGCAAGTTGAACGCCGTCGGCACGCCGATCTCGCGGCGCGACGGGCCCGCGTGCTTAAACGCTGGATGAAATGCTGGCGCGAAACAAAAGCCCATGCCAGCCTCGACCACACACTGCGCCACTCCCGCGCCATCTAGTTCTAGAACTACACCGAGCGCCTCGAGCACATCGGCCGTACCGCATCGGGACGAAGCTGCGCGGTTTCCGTGCTTACAAACTGGCACGCCGGCACCGGCAACCACGAGCGACGCCATTGTCGAGATGTTTACCGAATGACTGCGATCGCCACCCGTGCCGACGATGTCGATGCAGCGCGAGGCAATCTCTGGAGGAAGCACGACGCTGGTGGCGGCGAGTCGCACCGCAGCGAGCATGCCCTCGAGTTCCTTGGCTGTTTCGCCCTTGGCGCGCAATGCAACTATGAATGCCGTGATCTGTGCGCTGCTCGCCTCGCCCAGCAGTATCGCCCGCGTGGCATCGCGCGCCTCGTCTATCGAAAGGTCTTCTTTGGCCAGCAACCGACCAATTACGTGCGCCCACCCGCCCGCGCCATCAATGGCGCCCACTACCAGACTCGCTTAGGCGCTGAAGCGGCGGGTGCGCAACATTCGGCGCCGCTCGCGAGCGGTAGCGCCACCCCAAACACCCTGGTGCTCACGATTTTCGACGGCATAGTCCAAACACGCTATGCGAACCGCGCACTCGGCGCACACCGATTTAGCAATATCAGCATGATCGTCGTTTTCTGGATAGAAAATATCGGCGTCGAGCCCCTGGCAGGCGCCCTTTGCCCTCCACGACACATCAATAAACGCCACGCACGAACCCCCTTGTTCGTTTGCTTCATTGCACTTTTCCCATTGCGGATAGTACGACCACGAAAGGTATCAACGCAAGTCTGATAGCAACTCCGTGACCATAAATGCCGGCAACGTCGCTACCTCAAGGTAGGTGGGCAAATCGCACAGGATCTGGGCGCCAGCAGACTCGAATAGGGCGACCTGATTTGGTGTGAATTCGAACCGCAAGTAATGCACCGCGGCGGTGACATTCTCGCGAGTCAAGGTTTCAGCGTGGCCCTCCTCGGCGATTGAACGCACCTTCGAACCATCGCTCAGAATAAACACGATTGCTTTCTCAATGCCGAACAATTTGGTTAACCACTCGCGCATCTGCGACTCGCTCGTCAACTCGATGAATAGAGTTGCGCACAATTGCCCAACTTCGGGGATAAGCGGGTTGTAGACCTTTAGTTGCTCGATGACACCGTCGTCGGTGCCAACCTTTTCGGCGCGGAGCATCTCGTGGATCTGGGACTTTATGGTGGCGCGGTTCTCGAACATAATTGTGACTACCGTGCCAAGCCCGATGCGACGGCGACGTTTGACCTCGATCACCTCGTTGCGCAGCGCCTCGCGATCGCGCTCGTATGCGCGCATGTCGACGATGTCACAAAGTTCTAGCTTGCGAGTTGAATTCATTTTGATCTTCCTTCCGGCGCGATGCCGTAGGCGCGCGCCAATACTTGCAGCGGATGTAATGGTGTTAGGCCAGTTTGTTCCGAGATCGCGGTGTTAGCGAGGTGGCAGTCGCCCGTGACGACGTCCCCGTTTGCCGCCGTGATCAGCATGCCCAACTTCTCGGCGATCGGCATCGACAGTTCGGCGTTCTCGGCACGCAAACCCCACATGCCGTCTATTCCCGAGCACTGCTGAACGAGCTTAATCTTGGCTCCTGTGAATTTCATCAGGTCGCGGCTCTTTAGTCCGATGTTCTGCGCCCGCAGGTGGCACGGCGTGTGATACGTGATCGTCTCGGGTATCTCGCCCGTGAACTCGAGATCAAGTGACTTGCCATCTGTCTTGTGCATATTGATCAGATACTCGGCGGCATCGTATGTGTGTTCAGACACCAACTGCGCGTCGGACCCGCCGACGTAGTCAATGTAATCCTTTTTTAGGATGTAGCTACAAGTCGGTTGAGGCACGACTATGTCGTTGCCGTCACGCACCGAGACGGCCAACGCGCGAATGTTTCTGGCGGCGACATCCATGAACTTATTCATGTCGCCGCTGTGCAAAAATGGCGCACCGCAGCATGTAGCGCCGTCGACCAGGCTGCACTCGATGCCGTTGCGCTCGTAGACCTTGACCAGGTCATGGCCAATTTCTGGCGCCTGATACTCGACAAGGCAAGTCGGGAACACGGCCACCGTGCCGTTGCGTTTGCCAACCAAAGTGCTGGTGCGACGCTTGAACCATGTAGTAAACCTTTGCCGAGCGAACGGAGGTAGAAGGCGAATGCTCGAAACTCCCGATGTGGCGGCAACCACCTTTCGAATCAATGAACCCGGCTTGGCGCCTATGATCGCGTCGGCGACGCCGCCCGTACTCGTGGCGATCCTGCCAAGCACGTCGGTCTGGCCAAGCACCGCGGTGGTGACCCTGTCACGCAGCGAAACTTGGCCGTTGGCACGCCTCATCGAGTCGGTGCGCAACATCAAGCGCGGGAAATCTAAAGCCCACTCGTGCAGTTCGGGCGTGTATGGACAATTCACATAACACAACTTGCACTGAAAACATTCGTCGACAACATGGTTTTGCTGGGCAGGAGTCATCCTGCCGGCGTCTTGGTCGTCATGCTTGTCGATGTAGTCGAACAGGGTCGGGAAAGAAGGGCAGAACTTAAAACAGAGCCGGCATCCGTGACAGAGATCAAACACCCGCTCGAGTTCGTGACGGGTGTCGGCCTCGTCTAGATACGACGGGTGGTGGGGATCATAAGTGACTGTCATAAAACCTCACGCCTAGCACTGCACGAGTCGCCCCGTACAGTGCCGACGACTTCAGCTCAGGCTCTTGAGGCCTTCTGCGAAACGACCTGCGTGGCTCTTCTCAGCCTTGGCAAGAGTCTCGAACCAGTCCGCGATCTCGGCAAAACCTTCGTCCCGGGCAGTCTTAGAGAAACCCGGGTACATCTGCGTGTACTCATAGGTTTCTCCTGCAACTGATGCCTTGAGGTTGGCTTCGCTGTCACCGATTGGCTCGCCGGTCGCAGGGTCGCCAACTTCGGCTAGGTACTCGAGGTGCCCGTGGGCATGACCGGTTTCGCCGTCCGCGACATTCTTAAAGAGCGACGCAACGTCTGGCAAACCCTCTACGTCTGCTTTCTGCGCGAACCACAAGTAGCGACGGTTGGCTTGACTTTCGCCGGCGAACGCTTCCTTGAGATTCTCATGTGTTTTTGTGCCGTCTAGCTTGGCCATGCTTTTCTCCCTTGTGAGTATTAGTTGCTGTTGATCTTGCTTCGCTTGCGTCGCAGGAGATCTGAGCATTTCTTGCAGGTGCCTCGGAAAGTCACACCGACTTCAGTGATGTTGAAGTTCTCAAACCCTTGAGGCCTGAGGGCGGTAGCGCCTTTCACATAAGCGTCGCGAATTTCGCCGCAGCCGTCGCAAACAACGTGATGATGATCATCGACATTGGGATCGAATCGTGCGGCACCGGGTCCGATGTCGATCATCTGCAACTCGCCCATTTCGGCCAACTCATTCAGCGTCTGATAAACGGTACGCAGCGATATGCCCGGCATCTGGGTGGTGGCGGTGGAGAACAAGGACTCGGCGGTTGGGTGCTTGTCGTTGCCATATAGCAGCGTGAACAGAAGTAGACGCTGCGGCGTCAATTTTCGCCCCTGCGCTCTGAACGATGCGGCAAGTTCTGCTGGCGAGATCATGAATGTGCACGATAATCCCGCTTTCGCTAGCTTGCATGTCGTGCGAACTAGCAATTTGTGTGACTTGTGACCCACAAGAATTTTGAGATCACGAATCGGCGAGACGCTCAGCACCACTGCGCGCAACTCGGCGCGTTTAGAATTGTCCCGTGACTTTCTTCGATCGCAGCACCGCGCTCAAGCGTCTCGCTACCGACCACTTCGACGTTTTGGTCATCGGCGGAGGCATCACGGGCGTCGGCGTTGCCCTCGACGCCGTCAGTCGTGGCCTCAAGACCGCGCTCATTGAGCGCGACGATTTCGCATCCGGCACATCGTCGAAGAGCAGCAAGCTGATTCATGGCGGTCTGCGCTACTTGCAGCAAGGCGAAGTGAAACTCGTGTACGAGGCTTTGCACGAGCGCCAGCGCCTACGCCGCAATGCCAGCCATCTGGTGCAAGTGCTCCCATTTATGATCCCGATTCTCACAAAGGACGGCGTTGTTTCTAGGAAGATCGCGCGCGCCCTGGGCAGCGCGTTATGGATGTACGACCTCACCGGCGGTTGGCGCATTGGCAAGATTCATCGTCGCCTGAAGCAACAACAGGCTCTTGCCCACATGCCAACTATGCCTAGCGCCAGGCTCTCGTCGGCTTATGTTTATTACGACGCGGCCGCCGACGACGCCCGAGTGTGCCTGGCGATTGCTCGCACCGCCGCCCAACTAGGCGCAGTGGCCGTGAATCGTTGTGGTGCCAAGACGCTGCTGCACGACAGCAATGGCAAAGCGATTGGCGCGCGAGTAACGCCAATCAACGAGGAGGATTTTGATGTTCGCGCCGATGTCGTGATTAACGCCGCGGGCGTGTGGGCCGACGAGGTTCGCCAGCGCGACACCGGGATCGACCCCGAGAGCATCCGCCCTGCGAAGGGCATCCACATCACGGTGCCGTGGAAGCTCGTGCGCAACGACATCGCCGTCGTGATCCCAGTGCGCAGCGACAAACGCAGCCTCTTCGTGATCCCCTGGGTTCCCAACGGCGACGGCACTTTTCAGTACACATACATAGGTACGACCGACACGGACTATTCGGGCAGCGTCAACGAGTCGCAGTGCAGCAGCGACGACATCACCTATGTGCTCGATGCGCTCAATGCCTCGATCACAAATACTGTCACCCGCACTGACGTCACGGCGGTGTGGTCTGGACTTCGACCACTAGTACGCAGCAGCGAGGGTTCAACACTAAAATCAAAAACACAGGACCTCTCGCGAAGGCACAAAGTCGAGCGTTCGCCGTCGGGGTTGATCTCGATCACGGGCGGCAAACTGACCACGTATCGAAGGATGGCCCAAGATACTGTCGACGCCGCACTGTCCCAGCTCGGCCGCCGAGCGCGCTGTCGCACCAAGCGGCTAGCGGTGATCGGCTCGCGCGAATTCTCGATCGTGGGATTAAGTACGGCCGAATCACATCTCGCGCATCGCTTCGGGTCAGAGATGGCCGCGATCAACGAGATCATCGCCACCAGAGCAGAACTTGCCGACCCACTGATTAACGGCCTGCCCTATTTGAAGGCCGAGGCGATCTTCGCCGTGCGCAACGAGATGGCGACTACTCTCGACGATGTGTTGAGCAGGCGCACTCGTGCGTTGTTGATCAATCGTCGAGCGACGTTGAATCATGCCCGCGGCGTCGCCGAACTAATTGCGCCGGAACTCGGCTGGTCGGCGCACGAACTTGACGAACAAGTCGCCTTCTTTGTGGATCTATGCGCGCGCGAGGAAGCGGCCGGCGCGGTCACAGAGGCCGAGTTCTTGGCAAGCAACGCCTGATGCGTACAGTATTACTCGGTGGGCAAAGTAACTGAACCAATTGAGTTTGGCGTCGACGCGGCGTTAGTTAGCGAAAAATTTACGGCGGCGACCAATCCAATCAGCGAAGAAGTGGTCGCCGAATTCTCCAAAATCTGCTCAACTTCGGTTGATCCGACCGACGCAGCCCAACACGGCCGCGACTGGTGGCCGCTTTCGATGCACTGGTCTCTGGCGGGCAAAACACCCAAGCGCCCGGCGGCCGTGTGCAGGCCGCGCACGACGCAGGATGTAGTTGCGATCATAAATATTTGCAGAACCCACAACATCTCGCTCACCGTGTCCGCGGGCCGCAGTGGTGTCTGCGGTTCGGCTGTGCCGATTTACGGCGGCATAGTGCTCGACACCACAGAGATGAGTGCGGTAGTTGGCGTCGACCTCGAATCTGGCGTAGTCGAGGTGTTGCCGGGCATGTTCGGTCCAGAGTTGGAAGATTTGTTGCAATCAAAGTACAACCTCACCGTCGGGCACTACCCGCAGTCGTTTGATATCTCGACGGTCGGCGGATGGGTGGCGTGTCGCGGCGCCGGACAATTCTCTACCCGCTACGGCAAGATCGAAGACATGGTTGTGGCGCTCGAAGTTGTGCTCGCCGACGGCACCGTGATCATCACGGGCGGTGTTCCGGCCGCAGCGACGGGCCCCGACCTGACCGCGTTGTTCATCGGAAGCGAGGGCACCCTCGGTGTCATCACCCGCGTTTGGCTTCGCGCCCACCCGCTGCCGACCTTTGAAATGCGCAGAGCGTTTATGTTCGCAACTTTCGACCAGGGCGTCGCCGCTTGCAGGGACAGCGTTCGCCACGGCGCGACACCCGCCATATTGCGCCTCTACGACGCCACGGAAAGCAAGCGTTCTCACGGCGCAAACGGCACTCAGTGCGCGCTGTTAGTGCTCGACCGCGGCGAGCAACATCTTGTCGAGGCGACGATTCGAGTTGTCGAGCAATTCGCGGCGCGGCACGACGCCAAGCCTGGAGATGTCGACCTTGTAGAGAAATGGATGCTCCACCGCAACGACACGAGCTCATTGCAGGCACTCATTCGCAAAGGCTTCATCGTCGACACGATGGAGGTCGCTGCGCCCTGGTCAAAGTTGACGGCTATCGTCGCCGCGGTTACGGGCACGATTATGGCATTTGACGGCGCGCGATCGGCTTCAGTCCATCTCTCGCATAGCTATCTAGACGGGGCATGCCTGTACTTCACCTTTGCTTCGGAGGTGCCGCCCGAAATTGGTGTCGACTTGCAATACGTCAAACTTTGGGATGCCGCGCAACGCGCAGCCTTGTCGAGCGGCTCGAATGTTTCACATCACCATGGCATCGGAATCAATCGCGCGAGGTTTATGGCCGAATCTCTTGGCGCCGCATTTAGCGTTCTCGCCGCGATGAAACACGCCTTAGACCCAGTTGACATCATGAACCCCGGAAAACTCGGTCTGCCGACGAAGCGCGGCAAGGTCGTGTGGCCATGAGCGTTCTTGTTATCGACGTTGGCACTAGCGGTATGCGTGCTGCAGTCGTTCGCCAAGACGGCGCGATTACAAGCCTAAACTATGAGCCATTCGCCCCGACGACACCGTTCGCCGGTCTCGTCGAATTCGACGCGATGGCGATGCGCGAAGCCGTACTTCGTGTCGCCAACAAATCTCTTTCCTCTGGCGAACCAGTCAACGCAGTGGGCATAACTAACCAACGCGCTTCGACAATTGTTTGGGACTCAACGACGGGATTGCCAATCGGCCCCGCGCTCGGTTGGCAAGATCTGCGCACCGTGATGGAATGCATCACGGTGCGAGCAGAGCACAACTTCGTGCTGGCGCCAAATCAGTCGGCTACCAAGGCCGCCTGGATGCTCAAGAACTACCCCGTCGACAATAGACGAAATATTCGCATCGGCACCGTTGATACTTGGATTGCTTTTGTACTTTCGAACGGCGAACTGCACGTAACTGACACGAGCAACGCGGCCGTCACCGGTTTACTTTCTCCCGATACGTTGCAATGGTCGCCACGAGCTCTCGAACTGATGCAAATCGATATCGAGATGATGCCTCGCGTCGTCATGTCCAGCGGCGTAGTCGGCAGCGCCACCGCGCTGCCCGGCGCTCCGCCAATCGCTAGCCTCGTCGGCGACCAACAAGCGTCGCTGGTCGGTCAAGGTTGTATCACTCCGGGCAGCACCAAGATAACTTTCGGCACCGGAGGCATGCTCGACGTCTTCACTGGCGCTCGCCCGTCGATCAGCGGCCAACGCGGGGCACACGGAACCTTTCCAATAGTTGCGTACAGCGATGCCGGTGGCGTGCAGTGGGGTGCCGAGGCGGTCATGTTGACGGCCGGCGCGAACATCGAATGGCTTCGCGACGACATACATTTGATCGACAGCGCGGAACAAAGCGAACAAGTCGCGTCGTTAGTCGAGACGAGTGATGGCGTTGTCTACGTGCCCGCCCTGTTCGGCCTCGGCACGCCGCATTGGGACTACGGCGCGCGCGGCGCGCTGTTTGGAATAACGCGCGGCACAAACCGTGGCCACATCGTGCGCGCAGTTTTAGAGGGCATAGCTCACCGCGGCGCCGACCTCGTCGACGCGGCTGTCGGCGACACGGGGTTGACCATCGAATCTTTACGAATCGACGGCGGCATGAGTCGCAATCAGGTATTTATCCAGGCCTTAGCCAACGCCTCCCAGCGCCGGATCGAGGTGTCTCCTGTCACCGAAGCCACTACGCTCGGGGCCGGTTTCCTGGCCGGCGCCGCCGTCGGCACTTGGGCGTCACTCCCGCAGGCCGTTGCTACTTGGAGGCCGGCAAAGGTTGTCGAACCGAACGCGGTCCTCGACCGTGACCAATGGCAACACGCCGTTACTAAGGCGCGGGGCTGGATACCTGCGTTATCATCTCTCGACTTCTAGATTTGTATGGTTCCGTTAATCGCCAAGGTTTACCCGAAAGGAAATTGCAAGTGCCCCAATTGAAACCAGCGGCCGCAGAGCCACCACCAACAAGGCCGAGTAGTGCCGATGTCGAATTGTTGGCTTTCGCCCAGGGCGTAGAGCTCGCGGTTCGCGACCTCTACGCCGACGCAATCGCATTAGGAGCATTCTCCGATGAGCAACTGGTCGTGCTCACATTGTTTCACGATCACCACAACGAATATGCCCAGGCACTCAACGGCTTGCTCTCGAAGAACGCTCCGAACACGCGCAGTCAAGATCTTTATTCATCATTTGCGAGCAGGACCTTGAGTGCGGCGACGGCGCTATCGGCATTGCACGAACTCGAGAACATCCTCGTTTCGACATACATCGACCTCCTGGGCCGCCTCGTCGGCTTGGATGGCGCAAAACTGGTGGCGTCCATCGTCATCGTCGAGTCGCGGCATGCCGCGGTCTTTGGCTCGGCTCCGGAGTTGATCATTTCGGAAGCGCTAATTAACGAATCAAGTTCGCTTCTCGCGGCGATACCTAGACCTTCTGTGGCTACAGATACTTCAACTACAACGACGGTAGCGAGCTAATCATGACTGACACTTCAAATTTTAGTCGCCGCGAACTTTTGCGAATAGGCGGCATCGGCGCTATCTCGACTGCACTTCTCGCCGCATGCGGCAAGCAGGCCGGCGTGGTCGTGGACAAAGCGATCGCCAGCCTCGGCACGGTGCCGCCGACAATAGCACTCCCCGAAGCCGAAGTCACCGACATCGTGTTGTTACGCACGGCAGCATCGCTTGAATACAATGCCATCGACACCTACAAGTGGGCACTTGACGGCGGGTTTTTCACTGGCGACTTCGCCAAAGCCGCCGAAGCAGCAACACGTTTCAGCGACGATCACCGGCTTCACGCCGATGCGATCAACACACTCGTTGTGGCTTTCGGCGGCAAGGCGTTTACCTGTGCCAACGAGCGCATCAACCGGCTGTACATCCAACCGGCAATCCAATTGATCGAGACCGACGGCAATGCAGACGCTTCCAAAGACGCGGTAACCCTCGCCCACGCACTCGAGAACCTGGTGGCGCAGACACATCAAGGGTTGGTTCCCGTTGTAATGTCGCCCGAGATTCGCGGCGAGATGATTCGCATCGGCGGATACGCCGCCCGACGTGCGGTGATTCTGGCGCAGATTCTTAATCCAGGCCTCCCCGCCGTCGGCCCCACGGTTGACGGTGTTGGTGGCTCGGTCAATATCGCTTCAGTGCCTTCGGCATTCGGCGGGCTCGCCAGCATCAAGACCTCATTTGGACCTGCGAACTTGGAGGGCGTCAAGACTCCGTTAACGATGGAAACGCCAAGCCTCAACGGCCTGGTGTATGAGTTCGTAACCTGCTGAGCGCACCCGCGTCAGCCATACACTGAAAGCGATGGTGAGTTGACCAGATGATCGCGGGGCAATGGTTTTCGAACCATTGCTCTGAGGAAAGTCGGGGCTTCACAGGACATAGTGCTGGCGCGAGCCAGGTCGAGGCGACTTGACGCAGGGTGCAACAGAAAACAAACCGCCGATGGGCGCGGCCGCAAGGCCAACGTCACAGGCAAGGATGAAACGGTGCGGTAAGAGCGCACCAGCGCGCAAAGCGATTTGCGCGGCTCGGTATCGCTACTAGAAGCAAGATCACGCAGGAGGTACGGGCTGTTCGCTCGCTTGTTACTTGTAACGGGCACCCTTCGGGTAGATCGCATAGAGGGATGGTCATCGGCTTCGACCTGCGAGGGTCGAGGTTACAGAACCCCGCTTATCGGTCGACTCACCGTCAACCCAATTTTCTATGAGTTGGCTGGCAGCGCGGCATTTCGCTTGCCTGACCACCACACGATTAGAAGCAAGCCGACGATCTCCAATGGCAGGTTGATCAGCCCCCTCTCTATTGAAGGAACCTTGGCGCCGCCGAGTCGCGCGCCGCTAAGCGGCCACCAAAACATGCGGGTGTTCAGGAACGCGCCGTCGTAGACCAAGTGCATAAACAACCCGATCATGCCCGCGAGAAGAAATTTGCGGCGGGGTCGCCTGCCGATGGTGGCCAACATCACTGCAGCCAACAGCGCCATACTCGTGACCACGCTGTGCATCGGCCCGGCATTACCAAACCAGATTTCTACAATGTCCGGCGCGAGTGCGCCGATGACGAGTGGCCTATAACCGAACTTCGGGTCTCCGAACACGATCCACGACGACGCCAGCGCCGTTCCTATAAACCAAAAGAACATATCCGAACTAGATTACAAGGTAGCAATCGCAGTTCGGGCACTCTGCGAATTCGCCTGGCGGCAACTCCTTCAGTGCCGCAAGTTCACCCCGCGAAATATCTAGGTGACACGACTGACAGGTACGACCGTGCAATTCGGCGACGGCGCCGCCAGAAATATGCTTGCGCTTGTGCTCGTATTGCGTCATGTATTGCGCCGGTATCACCAGGCAAATCGCCGAGCGCCGATCTGCAAGTTCTGCAATCTCGGCCTTAACAGACATCTGTGCCGCGCGCAGGTTCGTCAAGGCCGCGGCCACAGCAGCGACCAACTCGCCCTCGGCAAGCACGAGTTGCGCGATGTGCGCTGTCAAATCCTCTACTAGCTCCATCAACTCGAGTTCTTTGTCATCGAGTACGCCGCGATCGAGCTCGCACTGAGTAATCTCGTGTTGCAATGCCTCTGCCTCGCGCGGCGCGATCACTGTGCGCAGCTGTTTCCTGAGCCGCTCGGCCTTCACATCCACTTGGCGACTCTCGCCATCACACTTGGCGATGTCGGATTCGACCTGAGCGCTTCGATTAACTGCGAGTTGCAACTGCGACCTGACCGACTCGAGCCCGGCGGAGCTCTGCTTGTGCAGCGCAATCTCGGACAGATGGGTAAGGCGGTGGTTGGCCTGAGAGATACCGGTGTCGATTTTTTGCAGCGAGAGCAGATCTGTCAACGTACTCATCGCTAACCGCCGACGCTGATCTGCACAGATGGCGGGAATGGCGTCGCGCAATTGTAGACCCATGTGTTGCCGATCGGGATCGTGTTCACGGGCGAGAATGGGTTGAGATCGGTCGGCGCGATTGTCGTGCCCGGGTCAAGCACCCTCACAACAACCGTATCGTTCGCTGGGATTGTTTCTGTCGTGCCATCTGGTGCTGCTGGCACTGTAGTCGTTTTATTGGGCTTGCCTGCAACCGTCGTTACCGTTGTCGGGATCGTGCCTGAAACAACTTCGGCAAGGCATTCGTTACCCGGCAAATAAATGCGAGTCGGCGGTCGCTTCGCGGGCAGCGGCTCATCCCAATCGAGAATCGGCAAGTCTCTGTGAGCGGCGTCCATATACATCTTCCAGATCTGCGCCGGAAACATCGCCCCTTGCACGCGCGAAACGCCGACGGCTACGAACTCTGGGATGTTCACCATTGGCGTATAGCCCTTGGGATCACCAACCCAAACCGCCGTCGTCAACTGCTTGGTGTACCCGACGAACCAGGCGTTGGTGTTGTCGTCTTGTGTGCCAGTCTTCCCGGCCGAGGGTCGATCATTATCCAGCGGAGTTCGCCGCGCCGTACCGAATTTGATGACGCCCTTCATAACATCGACCGCGGTGTTCGCGGCCTCGATCGTGATCGCCTGCTTGCCCTCTAGTTCGTGTTGGTACAACACGCCTTGCGCATCTTCGACACGCTCGACCATGAATGGGCGCATGTGCATTCCACCGTTGGCGATCGTCTGCGCGCCAGATGCCATGTCGAGCGGGCTTAATTCGTTGGCGCCGGTCGCCAAACTTGCGTAGGCGTACAGTTGATAGACGTCGGGGTTCAACCATTCGCTATCCATCATCGCGTACATTGTCGCAACCGTGCGGTCGAGCCCGACGACCTGCGAAAGTTTGGCATACGCGCAGTTGATGCTAAGCGCGGTCATGATTCGCAACGGCGCGACGGCGCGGCTAACCCCCTTTGTAATCGAGAACGGCTCTTCGGGCTTACCGGGGTTTGGTAAAGTGCAAGGCAGCGTGCCGTCGATTAAGTCCTCGGGAATGATGCCGGCCTGTAACGCGGTGGCCAAGATGAACATCTTCACGCTCGAGCCTGTCTGACGGTGGCGCATTGCCAAGTTGACCTCGCTCTGGCCAGCGACAAAGCCAGGGCCGCCGACCATTGCGCGAATGCCACCGGTGGCGTTGTCGATCGAAAGTACCGCTGCTTGAATGCCGCGTTTGTTGGCGGGAAGTTTTTCTTTGGCAGCGGCCTCAGCAGCTACCTGCGCCGAGGCATCGAGCGTTGTGTAAATTTTTATTCCACCGTGAAACAATTTGTTATAGCGATCTTGGTAAGTCGGTCCCAGTATGTCGCTGCGATTAAGCAGCCAGTCCTTGACCTGCTCAGTAAAATACGTTCGGCTTGAATTATTTTTCGGAACGCTCTTAACTATTTCCGGAAGTTTCCACGACTCGCCCAGATCGGCTGCGCGCGCTTCTGTCAGCAACTGCGTGTCGACCAGGCGCGCCAACGTCAGCTTAAAACGCTTTCGCGATGGCTCGGGATGCTTGATCGGATCATATGTCGACGGTGCCTGAATTAGCCCCGCAAGAAATGCTCCCTGCACGACATTGATCTGCGAAACGGGCACACCGAAGTAGACCTCGGCGGCGGCTTGCAGGCCGTAGGCGTTATTGCCAAAATACACCGTGTTCAGGTAGCGCTCCAGAATCTCGCGCTTGGCGACCTCCCGTTCGAGCATCACCGCGTAGCGAATCTGCAAGACCTTGTAGCGCCCGTCGCGCGACAGACCCGCCAAGTATTCATTTTTGACTACCTGCTGGGTTATCGTCGAGGCGCCCTGGCGACCCGTTGACGACTCAAAGTTCGACAGCATCGCTCGCACCGTTGCCCTTAAATTGACACCCTCGTGCTTGTAAAAGCCCGCATCCTCGACAGCGAGAATCGCGCCGATCACATCTTGTGGTATGTCGTCAATGATTGTCGGCTGACTGTTTTGAGTTTGGAACACGCCGACTTGTTCGCCATTTATGCCATAGACATAACTGCGCTGATTGAGGCCCGAAAAATCAGGCAG
>JAYTUM010000211.1:0-1270 GCA_043744575.1 Acidimicrobiales bacterium
GCCAAAGATGCGGGCGTATGGGCATGGCACTGTCACATCTTGACCCACGCCGAGACTTCTACTGGGATGCGCTACATGGTTACGGCGCTCATCGTTTCATAGTCGTAGTCTTTGATGCCATGGCATCTGAACTTTGGCGCAAATCGGCATTAGAACTTGCTCACGATATTCGCGAGCGCAAGGTCTCGAGTCGCGAGGTGGTAGAGGCGCACCTTCAGCGCATCGCCGAGGTCAACCCGCAGATCAACGCCATCGTGCGCGTGCTTTTCGACGAGGCGATGGCTGGCGCTACGGCTGCCGATGCCGCGATTGCGCGCGGAGACGTGCTCGGCCCGCTTCACGGCGTACCGATAACGGTAAAGGAAAACATCGACATGAAGGGTTTGCCCACGACGCAGGGTGTGCCGGCACTGGCCGAGGCTGTGCCCGACATCGACGCGCCGATAGTCGAGAAGATGCGCATCGCAGGCGCTATCCCCATCGGTCGGACAAACATGCCAGACCTTGGTCTGCGCATTCACACTGATTCAACTCTTTACGGCCGCACCAAAAATCCGTGGGGACTTGAGCGTACCGCGGGCGGGTCGAGCGGCGGCGAGGCGGCGGCGCTGGCGACGGGCATGAGCCCGCTCGGACTTGGCAACGACATCGGTGGCTCGCTGCGCAATCCCGCGCATTGTTGCGGCATCGCCTCGATTAAGCCGACCACGGGCGTAATTGCAGACGCGCAGAAGTATCCGGTTGAAGACATTGGCTTGAGCGCTCAACTTATGAACACTCAGGGCGTGATGGCGCGCCGCGTCGCCGATGTGCGTGCGGGGTTGAGGGCTGTAATGGGCGCGCACCCGCGCGACCCGATCAGCGTGCCCGCGCGATTAACCGATTTGGCCCTCGGGCAGAAGTTGCGCGTGGCGGTTATGGCCGAGCCGCCCGGTGGGTCGACCCACCCTGAGATCGCTGCGGTGGTGCGACGCGCTGGCGACGCGCTGGCAAAGGCCGGTCACAGCGTGACCGAGACGAACCCGCCGGACTTTGAGTTAGCGTGCGAAGTTTGGGCGACGCAAATAAACGGCGAGTCGATTTTGCAGTGGCCGCTGCTTGAGGCGATCGTCGGCGCTGGAGGTATGAAGTTCCTATCGCTATGTCGCGAAATATTGCCCGAACCCGACATGGCGATGTGGGCAAACGCGCAGCTGCAGCGCAACGGTCTCGGCCGCCGCTGGGGATTATGGTTCGAGAGTTTCGATGTGTTGTTGTGCCCAGTGTGGAC
>JAYTUM010000212.1:0-4833 GCA_043744575.1 Acidimicrobiales bacterium
CTGCACGATCACGAAATTGAGATCACCAACATTCCCCAAGGCGCGTAGTTGGCCGTGCAGTATCAGCCATTGTCAGACGCTGTTGCGGTGCGACTCGTGGCCGCTGGCCTGCAACTAGATGGCGTGCGCCGCGTAATCGCCGCCGGCCTAGACGAAGACCTGAGCAATGGGCCCGACATCACGACGATGGCGACCGTGCCCGCCGAGCAACGCAGTCGGGCGGCGCTTGGCGTGCGCCGCAGCGGTTGCGTCGCGGGTCTTGACGTGGCCGCCGCCGTATTTGAGATGGTCTGCGGCGCGAGCGCAATCACGATCGAGTTCAGCAAGCACGACGGCGACCGAGTTGCCGCAGGAGTCGTGCTGGCAACCATTGAGGCGCCGACGCGCGGGTTGCTTACGGCCGAGCGCACCGCGCTCAACTTGCTAGGTCGTTTGTCGGGAATTGCCAGCGCAACTGCACAATGGGTAGACGTGATTGCCAACACTGGTGCGTCGGTGCGCGACACGCGCAAGACAACGCCTGGGTTGCGCCAACTCGAAAAATATGCGGTGCGCTGCGGCGGCGGCATCAACCACCGCATGTCGCTCAGCGATGCCGCGCTCGTCAAAGACAATCACATCGTCGCGGCGGGTGGCGTTGCTGAGGCGTTCGCTGCAGTGCGCAGGTTGCGCGGCGACATCGCAATCGAGATCGAAGTCGACGCTCTCGATCAGTTGCGCATCGCATTAAGCGCGGGCGCCGACTTGGTGCTGCTCGACAACATGGCGCCAGAGCTCTTGCGCCAGGCAGTGCAGATTTGCCGCGACCATTTTGCCAACTCTGGCAAGCAGGTTTTGCTCGAGGCCAGCGGCGGCCTAAGCCTTGAAAGTGCTCGCGCGGTTGCCCAGAGCGGCGTGCGTTACATCTCGGTAGGCGCGCTCACGCACTCCGCGCCGGTACTCGACATCGGTCTCGACATGCAGGAAGTCATCTAGTTTCGAGTACCGACTTCGCGAGTGCTGGCGTCGAAACAGTTACTTCAGTGAGTTTTGGTAAACATTCACGCAGGCCTCAACCAACAACGGCACATATCTGGATGCGTCGGCGTAGACCGCGTTGTGGTCGGCATCAATTTCTAGCAACTCGGCGCTCGAGATTTGTTCGTATAGTTCGATTTGTCGGTTTGGCGACACCACCGTGTCTTGCGTCGTGATTATCACCAAACTCGGCACGTCGACGCCGCTCAGCCAATGGCGCGAGTCGAATGCGCCGATCGCGCGGCCAGCCTCAAGAATATGTCGCCAGTTGTGGCTGGCCATCTCGGCAACGGCCCACGGCGCCAAGCCGTCGCTTTTGCGCTGCAAATATATCTGCTCTGTCAGCCACACCGTGGCCTGCGCGGGCGTGAGGCGGGCGAGTGCCGCCAAACCGGTGAGCCCGAGAAAGCTCAGGCGCTCTTCGCGTGAAGACGCAAAGTATCCGGCGGTTGAGCACAAAACTAGGCCGCGCACGCGCGATTGATGTCGCTTCCACAGCAGCTGCGCGATCGTGCCACCCATCGAGTAACCGACGGGGATGTAGGTGTTAATACCAAGCACGTTTGCTATCGCTGCTGCATCGTCGGCGCAATCTTCTAGGCGAAATGGGCCGCTGGATCTAATGCCGCGCCCGTGGCCGCGGTGATCTGGCGCGATCACGCGAAAGTGTTTGTTTAACTCGGCATAGCAGGTGTACCAGTTCAGATCGGCGGTCGCTGTCCAGCCGTGCAATAAAATTAATGTCGGTGCGCCTTTGGGACCCTGCGTATCGCGAACGAATATGCGACCGCGACCCGGCAGATCGAGATGGTAGCCGCCTGGCAGTTCGGGCACTGCCAATGACTCGGTCATGGCTCTCACAAGCCGGTCACGAATGAATTTCGGTCTCGATAATCCGCACCTTCAACTCGCCATTGGGCGCCATGTAGGTGACCTCGACCCCGCGAGTCGAGCCGAGCAGCGCAGAGCCGAGTGGCGAACTCGGGCTCATGATGCTGACGCGCGGATTGCTTGGTCGTTCTTCCACGTGACCGATGAGAAAGATTTCGGCATTACCCTCGTCGTCTCCGTCGTAGAGCACGGTGACGATCGTGCCCAGGCCGACCACGCCGTCGGCTGCGGGTTGCACGATCTCGGCGTCTTCGAGAAACGCTTCGAGCTGACGAATACGGCCCTCCATGTGGCCCTGCTCGTCTTTGGCCGCGTGGTAGTCGCCATTTTCTTTGAGGTCGCCCATTTCGCGGGCCCGCTCGATTTTTTCGGCGACCTCGATGCGCCCACGAGTGGTCAGATCGTGGTGCTCGGCCACTAGACGCTGATGCGTCGCGGGGGAGAATTGATCGGCGGCCATTGACGAAATTCTAGCGGCGCGCATCTCGCGGCCTGAGACTCGTAAACTGTGTGCATGGCTGCGTCCGGAAACGACAAATCTCGCGCGCACCGCGTTGCCATAATCGGCGGCGACGGTATCGGCCCCGAAGTTGTGGCCGAGGCGCTCAAGGTTGTGCGCGCGGTTGGCCTAACTCTGGAAACTCAAGATTTTGATTTAGGCGGCGCCCGCTATTTGCGTGACGGCGAAGTTTTGTCAGACGCCACATTGCAGCAGTTGCGCGGTTTCGACGCAATTTTATTGGGCGCCGTGGGCACGCCTGCGGTGCCACCTGGCGTGATCGAGCGCGGTCTGCTGCTCAAGATGCGCTTCGAGTTAGACCTCTACATCAATCGCCGCCCGTTCGCTGGTGTTGCGCCGGGGCACACCAAGGCGCACGACTTTATCGTCATTCGCGAAAATACCGAGGGGCCGTACGTCGGTGAAGGCGGCGTGTTGCGCAAGGGCACTGCGTTCGAGGTGGCGACGCAGGGCAGCGTCAACACGGCGCACGGAGTCGAGCGTTGCGTGCGGTACTCGTTTGAGTTGGCGGCAACGCGTGAGCGCAAGCACCTCACGCTCGTGCACAAGACCAACGTGCTCACGTTCGCTGGCGACTTGTGGCAACGCACACTTGATCGCGTCGCCGAAGATTTTCCGCAAGTTGCAACGGCCTACAACCATGTCGATGCCGCGTGCATTTACTTTGTGCAAGACCCGCATCGCTACGACGTGATCGTCACCGACAACTTGTTCGGCGACATTCTCACCGACCTCGGCGGCGCGGTGAGCGGTGGCATCGGCGTGGCTTCGTCCGCCAACCTCAACCCAGCGCGCACTGGCCCGTCGATGTTTGAACCAGTTCACGGCTCGGCGCCCGACATCGTCGGCACCGGCAAGGCCAACCCGGTAGCGGCGATTCTGTCGGCCGCGCACATGCTCGAGTTTCTCGGCGAGCACGACGCTGCGTCGCGCATGCGTCAGGCTTGCGCGGCGCCTGTCAGCGGTTCGACCAGCGAAATCGGCTCGCAAATCGCTGCCAGACTCGCCAGCAAGTGACGCTAAGTTTGTAAAAAGCACGCGATTAAGGGGTCTTATGCCAATAACAACCACACCGAAAATTTGGATGAACGGCACGCTTGTCGATTGGGACAAGGCGCAGGTGCATGTGCTCACACACACATTGCATTACGGCACTGGCGTATTCGAGGGTATCCGCGCGTACGAGACCCCTAAGGGTCCGGCTGTGTTTCGCCTCACAGACCACATGCAACGGTTCATCAATTCGGCCAAGATCCTCGCCATGCCGATGCCCTACACGCTGGCCGAACTCGTGCAAGGCGTCAAGGACACGGTCAAGTCGACGGGACTGCCGGCTTGTTACGTTCGCCCGCTTGGCTACTACGGCTACGGCGAAATGGGCCTGAACACGACGCCGTGCAAAGTTGATGTGGCAATTGCATGTTGGCCATGGGGCGCGTACTTGGGCGACGACGCCGTTGAACAAGGCGTGCGCATGAAGATCTCATCTTGGACGCGCCACGATCACAACACCATGCCGCCCGCGGCCAAGACGGTCGGCAACTATGTCAACTCTTCGCTCGCCAAAGTTGAGGCATTGAAGGCCGGTTACGACGAGGCGATTATGCTGGCGCCAAACGGATTGGTCGCCGAGTGCACGGGAGAGAACCTCTTCGTCGTGCGCAACGGCATCATCCTCACCCCGCCGACATCTGCTGGCGCTCTTGAGGGCATCACCCAAAACAGCGTGACGCGTATCGCGCGCGATCTCGGTTACGACGTGCGAATCGACAATATTGCGCGCAGCGATTTGTACACGGCCGAAGAAATCTTCGTCTGTGGCACCGCCGCCGAGGTGGGTTCGGTCAGCTCGGTCGACGACCGCCCAGTGCCGTGCCCGGGGCCAATGACGCGGGCGATCGCCGCCACCTACGCCAAGGCCGTGCGCGGTCAAGACCCGCGTTACGGAGACTGGCTGGAATACGCGGTCTAGTGACGGGGCAATGGACACGGGGCAATGGACACTGGGTAATGGACACTGGGTAATGGACACGGTTATCCACAATGTTTTCCACAGGTAAACCCTTATGGACGTTGGATCTGTGGATTTGTGGGATGTTGTCCACATAGGCGAACCCGAGTTGTAGACCGCTCGCGTTGGCAATCAGCGCTTCAGGTGAGACACTGGTACCGTGACAAACTCGAAGGCCATCAACACCAGCATCGCGATCATCATTATTTTCTAGGCGTGCGTCGTTTGACGTACGCCCGAGCCGCCCACCAGGGCGGCTTTTTTAATGCTCAAAAGAGAAACGAAACGAGAAGCAGATGACATCTTTAAACACGGCCACGACAGTTGAAATATTTGACACTACGCTGCGCGACGGCCTGCAAGTTGAGGGCGTTTCGGCCAGCGTGCAAGACAA
>JAYTUM010000213.1:0-4794 GCA_043744575.1 Acidimicrobiales bacterium
GCCAGATTCGTTGAGCAGTTGCAGGGTTCGCTCGGCGGCGGCAAGCGCCTCAAAAATTGTCACATCCATGTCTAGATAACGGTAGGTGCCGAGGCGCCCGAGAAAGGTGACCCCTTGTTCTTGGCGCGCTAGTCGAACATAGTTGAGCAACTGCTCCTTTTCCTTTACCAATCGAATCGGATAGTAGGGCGTGTCGCTGGGTTCGGCGAGACGGCTAAATTCGCGATACGTGACAGTGCGCTCGTGCGTCTCCCACGGCGCGAAGTGCTTGTGTTCGGTGATGCGCGTAAACGGCACGCCTTCATCGCAGTAATTTACGACGGGGTGCCCCTGAAAGTCTCCGTCGCTAACCTGCTGCTCGAAATCCAAGGTTCGGTAGCCGAGGCGACCGTGTTCAAAACCGAAATAGGCGTCGATTGGCCCCGTCCAAAAGACGTGGTCGTACTTCGCGCACTGCGACTTGGCGAACACCGTGTGCAAATTCAAGTTGATTTGTGGGTGGTCGAGAATCGCCTCGACGATCGGCGTGTACCCATTCTCGGGAATGGCCTGATAGGGATGATTGAAGTACGAGTCGTCGTCGGTGAATCGCACAGGCAGGCGCGCCAAAATGCTGGCGGGAAGTTCTGTCGGGTCTACGCCCCATTGCTTCTTGGTATAGCCAGCGAAGAATGCCTCATACAATTCGCGGCCGACGAATTTGAGCGCCTGATCTTCGAAGGTCACTGGCGACTTGATCGACTTGTCGCTCCTCGACTCGATGAACGCCTCGGCCTCTGCGGAATTGAACGAGGTCCCAAAAAATTCATTGATCGTGCGCAGGTTCACAGGCAGCGAATACATTTTCCCGCCAGACAAAGCCTTGACCTTGTGCTTGTACGGCATCATCACGCCGAACCGATTGATGTACGCCCAGACGTGCTCGTGCTGGGTATGAAAGATGTGCGGTCCGTAGGTGTGCACCATCACGCCGGTCTCGTGGCGTTGCGTGTGGCAGTTGCCCGCGACGTGTCTGCGGGTGTCGAAGACGGCGACCTCGTGGCCAGCTTCGGCCAGCTGGCGGGCCACCACAGCACCTGAAAACCCAGCACCAACGATGGCAAATGACCGTGTTACCACGGGGTTAATACTACGGGTAGCGAACTAGTGCGACAGCCACGGTGCGCACAGACCGTCGACATCGCGCACTTCAATGCGATCGCGATTCGCCCAAGTGACCTGATTGTCTGGGTCGGCGCGCAATTTAAATGTGTGAAACGACATCTCTGTGGTATCAATGCTGAGAATGCGGCCGACAAGAGATTCGCCGATTGCAAGCAGCAACTTGATTGTCTCCAGGGCCTGAATCGAACCAACGATGCCGGGCAACACGCCTAGGACGCCAGCCTCCGCGCAACTCGGGGCCAGCTCTGCTGGCGGCGGCTGCGGCACCATGTCACGATATGTCGGACCATTCTTCGGGTCGAACACCGTGACCATTCCCTCGAATCTAAAAATCGAACCGTGGACGACCGGAATGCCCAACTTCACGCTGGCGTCGTTGAGCACATAGCGGCTCGGGAAGTTGTCGGCGCCGTCGACGATCACGTCGTATCCCGAAATGATGTCGAGAATGTTACTGGCATCAAGACGTGTGTCATATGTGACGACGTTGACATCGGGGTTGAGCATCGTCAGCGTCTTCTTCGCCGAGTCAACCTTGCGATTGCCGATCCGATCAATGTTGTGCAAAATCTGTCGCTGCAGGTTCGATGCATCGACTTCGTCCATGTCGACGATGCCGATTGTTCCGACGCCGGCCGCGGCCAAATATAAAGCAGCAGGTGAGCCCAGGCCGCCAGCGCCCAACAACAAAACTTTGCTAGCCAATAATTTGGCTTGGCCAGCAACGCCAACTTCTGGCAACAAGACATGGCGTTGGTAGCGGTTGCGCTGCTCAGCCGTGAGGTTGGCAGGCGTGCTCCAAGCGCGGCCCTCGTCCTTCCATTTACCGAAACCGCCGACGACCGAAGAGACGTCGGTGTAACCGAGTTCTTGCAGTGTCTTGGCAGCGAACGCGCTGCGCACTCCACCGGCGCAATAGACCACGAGAGGCGTCGACTTGTCGATCACATTGCTCTCGATCTGCGCCTCTAAGTGACCGCGCGCGATGTGCAACGCGTTGGGCAAAGCTCCCTGCTCGTATTCGTCGGGTTCGCGAACATCAAGAACGATCGCGCCTCCCGCTTCGATGCGCGTTGCGGCGGCGGCCGTATCAATTTCGGTAATCTGAAGTTTTGCCTGCGCCAGCAGGTCACGGAATCCAGCCATGATCCAAGCCTACCGCGATACCCGACTAAATCAGTCAGGTATTAACTCGGCTGGCCGCTGATACGTGGCAGCAACTCGCTTAGGTTTCCAACCAAAACAATGCCGCCACACAATTCGCATTCCGGGTCGCTGTCGCCAGCGCGCACGCGCTGCAGCGTCTCTTGCATCTCTCTTCTATCTCCGCACGACCAGCAAATGCTGTAGCGCATCGTGCCATGCATCTCGAGAACACTTTCAGGGCGGTGCCCAACATGTTGATGAAGGCCGCCCATGCTGTCGACAGCAACCTGTTGCGCCAGGCAATTTGACGAATCTCTGGGTCGCTTAAGTAATGGCCCAAAGTCGCGACCTTTTCCGCCTCCGGATTCTTCGTCCAATTGCCTTTAGGTCCGCGAAAATCTGGGATGCAAGAGTCTGTCGAAATTCCTGCCCCGCTAAAGACCGTTATTCGCTTCGCCGCCCCGACGACTTACCGCGCAAATTCGATCAATTCCTCACTCGCATTCGCCAAATCACTCATAACTGCAAGTTTGGCCTAATTATGTGCAGCGGTGCACACATCGGAGCATGTCAATTGATCAACTCTTACTAAGCACCAAATTGGTAGTCGTACCGTGGAGCGACCCCGTAGTTGAGGCAGTCGGATACGAAGCCCGCTCGGGCTACGTCGAATTGTTCTGGCTCAACGTTCTCGGCCCGTCAGCAACATGGATATTGCGCCGATTGGCTGCTGGCTTCGATGCCTTTCCGGGCGGATACGAGCTCGACTTGCCGAGCACGGCGAGCGCTCTCGGCCTCTCGTTCTCAGACAAGCCAAATAGCCCCTTTACTCGCGCGCTAAAGCGCTGCGTTTGGTTTGGCATCGCCCAACCCTTGCAAGGAGGGCTCGCAGTTCGTCAAATACTTCCGCCAGTATCGAATCATCAACTCGCGCGCATGCCTCTCGAACTTCAGCAAGCGCACGATGCGTGGATCAACGAAGTTGACGATAAAAATTCGACGGCACCTCAGCAACGCGCGAGCGCTCTAGCACAGGTGATGCTCGGACATGGCGACGACGCCGGGCTAATCGAGTCGCAACTCATTGCGGTGCGTGTGGCACCTGGGGTTGCTGCTGTCGTAGCTGCGCAGGTGACGCATCGACGTGCAGCCACGGCACATAGTTAGGCATAAATGCCCAGCTCGTGCGGTGAATTGCGCACGGCCCGTAACCCTGTAACGCCGCCCGATGCTTTGGGCACGGATAGCCCTTATTGGTGTCAAAGTGCCACTGCGGGTATTCATCAGCGCACTGGCGCATCAAATTGTCTCTAGTGACTTTGGCGACAACCGATGCGGCGGCAACCGACAGGCACGTCGTATCGGCCTTGACCTCAGTAACTACGCGAGCAACGTGCGGTGAAATGAAGTCCCACGTGCCATCGACGATCGCGGCGTCGGGCCGCACTCCAAAAAAGTTGATCAGTTCGTCGATCGCCCGCTTAGCGGCCAAGCGCTGCGCGCCGTTCATGCCCAGCTGATCGCACTCCTTGGCGCTCGCCGCGCCAACGGCCCATGCGGCCGCGGTGCGCAACACCGACTCAAATACGACGTCGCGCTTAGATTCGGTGATCTGTTTTGAATCGCGCACGTCGCCCATCAACTGTGCCGGATCGGCAGCATCGAGAATGTCTAGTCGAAGCACTGCCGCGCCGATCATCAGCGGCCCGGCCCACGCGCCCTTGCCCACCTCGTCGAACCCAACGATGCACGAAAAGCCCAGTTCTCGCAAGCGTTTTTCGAGATTTGTCGTTGGCGGCGGTGTCTTCTTCGGCACGGTCTTCATTCGCGCCACCTAATACTTAAATCCGGTCAGCAATGCCTCACCCGATGTCTCGTTGCTCGACCAATGTGGGTCGCATTTACCCGCGCTCAGGCGCATTCCAGGTGGGCCAGCTACTTCCCACAACAATGCCGGCAGATCGCCATGCCAGCGCAACGCGCAACTAACTTTGCGAGTTGCGTCGGCGACCACCGAGTAGGCCTCGATATTTATTCCGAGCCACTTGCGAGGTATCGAGTTGGCGAACAAAACCGCGCCACCGTCGCGCCGCGGGGAAACAAGTTGCTCTTCCGCCCAGGCGATGCCACGAACACCGCCGGACATCGGGTCGCCAAAAACTTCTGTCAATTCGTCTGGCGACACTTCGGCGAGCCTGGCTTGAGATCGCGCCACATCGCCGCTTGCGCGCTCCTCGCCGATGGATTCGAATAACCATTGAGCAACAAAGAGAGCACGCTCGACGTCCCATGCAATCTTTTTGGCGCGCGAGTTACTGGCAAAAATTGTCTCGACCGCTGCTGCTAATTCGGCGACGTGTCCGCCAATCTTCTCTCCCATTCGATGCATCTCGTGCAGAGTCAAAATGTAGGCGACGGGGTCACTCGCCAATGCACTGATGCCGTTCACGCCAGTGATCAAAATATCCGCTCGGGTGCGCGCGA
>JAYTUM010000214.1:0-4768 GCA_043744575.1 Acidimicrobiales bacterium
GCGAATGCTCTGCGCAGTACGCCCACGGCGGCCGATTACGCGACCCAGATCGCCTTCGCCGACGCGCACTTCGAGAAGGATCTTTGATCCGTCTTCGAAACCTTCTACTTTGACGGCCTCCGGATCATCGACGATTGAGCGCACGATGTGATCAAGCACCGCCGAAGCGACGGGGGCAGGAATTGTGTTGGCTAAGTCAGACACGAGATACGCGGAGAATTACTTGGCAGCTTTGGCTGCGGTGAACTCGGCCCACGCGCCCGAGATTTCGAGCAACTTCTTGACTCGCTCGCTGGGCACTGCCCCCTCGCTTAGCCACTTGATGGCCTTGGCGTTGTCGACTGTGAGCGCGGAAGGGTCACTCTTCGGGTGGTAGTTACCCACGATTTCGAGGAACTTGCCATCGCGTGAACGGCGGGACTCGGCGGCAACAATGCGGTAATGCGGTTGCTTGGTTTTGCCCACTCTGGTGAGGCGAAGCTTTACGGACATGGCTGTCAGGCTATCGGGGCGGAAGCCGCGCGCCCAACGCCGCGCCGAGACCAAATGCCGGTTTTTGACTGCCCATTCCGCCCATCTTCTTCATCATCTTTTGCATCTCGGCGAACTGCTTGACGAGACGATTGACATCGGCCACTTGCGTGCCGCTGCCCTTAGCAATGCGCGTGCGCCGGCTGCCATTAATCAGATCTGGTTTACGCCGTTCTTGCGGGGTCATTGAGCGGATGATCGCTTCGGTGAGCTTGACCTGGTCGTCGCCGATCTCGGCGTTCTTCACTTCTTTGGGCATGCCGGGGATCATCCCCATCACGCCAGACAGCGGACCCATTTTTTTGAGTTGCTGAAGTTGGTCAAGAAAATCGTCGAGCGTGAATGCGCCGTCGAGTAATTTGGCGGCGGCCTGCTCGGCGACATCTTTCTCGAACACCTTCTCGGCCTGCTCGATAAGCGTGAGCATGTCGCCCATGCCCAAGATGCGACTGGCCATGCGCTCGGGGTGAAACTGCTCGAAGGCGTCGATCTTTTCGCCGGTCGCGGCGAAGGCGATCGGCTTGCCGATGACCTGCTTGACAGAGAGCGCCGCGCCACCGCGCGAGTCGCCGTCGAGTTTGGTGAGAATCACGCCAGAGATTGCGAGAATGTCGTCGAAGGCCTTGGCAACCGCGACGGCGTCCTGGCCTGTCATCGCGTCGACAACCAAGAATGTGTACAGCGGCGAGACCGTGTTCGAGATGTCGCGCACCTGGCGCATCATCTCTTCGTCGATCGCGAGGCGACCAGCGGTGTCGACTATTAATACATCGCGACCGATGCTGCGGGCGTGGGCAAGACCGGCCGCCGCGGTTGCGACCGGGTCGCCCGGCGCCGAGAACACGGGTACATCTATTTGCGCGCCGAGAACCTTCAGTTGTTCGACGGCGGCCGGGCGTTGCAGGTCGGCGCCTACGAGCATTGGCTGGCGGCCCTGCGACTTAAACCACGCCGCCAGTTTGGCCGCGCTCGTGGTTTTGCCGGATCCCTGCAGACCTGCCATCAGCACGACGGTCGGCGGCTGCGAGGCGTAGGAGATTTTTAGGGTCTCGCCGCCGAGCATGGCCACGAGTTCGGCATTGACAATCTTGATGATCTGCTGGCCGGGGTTGAGGGCCGTCGCCACCGTGGCGCCGATACTTTGCTCACGAATGTGCTCGATTACGTCGCGCACGACGCCGACATTGACGTCGGCCTCGAGCAACGCTGTGCGAATTTCGCCGAGCATCTCGTTGACGTCGTCCGCAGTCAGGCGACCCTTGTTGCGCATGCGCTTTAAAACGCCCCCGAGACGATCGCCGAGCGTGTCAAACATGGTGCTAGAGAAGGTTAGCGGTGCGAACGGGTCTAGCCGACGAGGGCTTGGGTCACAACAAGATTGTCAATTGACACCGTGACACGACACTCGCAGTAGTCAGCGGTGAGCATGAACTGTTCGCCGTCGCGCCTCCCTACACGCCACACCCATCCCCTTTCGCGCGCATACGCCTCGGCAATTGTTTCGGTCTTGCCGATGAGTGTCGCGGCCTGTTCGGCGGTCACAACGACACTTGCCCCAGGTATATCGACCACCGATCCATTACTTGTTGCAACACCGGTGTCGCTCGCAGGTTCACTTGATGTAGAACAACCAACCAGCACCAGCGCCCCCAGCGCAAACGCCAATGCAATGCGCTTCATCACAAATCAAACAGTGCGTCAATAAACTCGGTCGCGTTAAACGGAACCAAGTCATCGATGGTTTCGCCGAGGCCGACTAATTTAATCGGGATTCCGAGTTCTGTCTCAATGGCAAAGACGATGCCACCCTTTGCCGATCCGTCTAATTTTGACAAGATCACGCCGGTAACTTGCGTAGCCAGAGCGAATTGGCGCGCCTGCACGAGGCCGTTTTGGCCGGTCGTGGCGTCGATTACGAGCAGCACCTCAGTTACCTGACCGGAACCCTTCTCGGCAACTCGGCGGACTTTCTTTAGTTCTTCCATCAAGTTGGTGTTGCTCTGCAAGCGGCCGGCTGTGTCGGCGATGACTATGTCGATGTTGCGCGAAGCCGCGCTTTGCACCGCGTCGAAAATTACCGAACTCGGGTCGCTTCCCTCGGCGCCGCGAATGATCGGAGCGCCAGACCGCTCGGCCCACACCTGTAGCTGCTCGCCCGCCGCGGCGCGAAAGGTGTCGCCGGCGGCCAACAACACGCTTCGACCAGCGCCGATCTGCTGCGCGCTGATCTTGCCGATGCTCGTGGTCTTGCCGGCGCCGTTGACGCCAACCATCAGCCAGATGTTCGGCCCGCTAATTGTGCTATCAAAATTGAGATCGCGATTCGCGCCCTGTAGTCGCCCTACCATATCGAGCCGAAGTGCGTCAATTAATTGTTGCGGCGTCGTGATCTCTTTGCTTTTGACCCTTAGACGCAGAGCGTCGAGCAGTGTCTGAGTAACCATTACGCCGACGTCGGCAAGCAGCAGCGCCTCTTCGAGGTCTTGCCATGTCGAGTCATCAACATGACTACGAGTCAACACCGAAGAGACTGCGCCAGATAACGCGCTGCGGGCCCTTAACAAACGGTCGCGTACGTTCGCTGGGGATTGCGCTGGAGATTGCGCTGGAGCTGGCACGACAGCTGGCACGACAGCTGGCACGACAGCCGTCACGATGTTCTTGGTGCCGCGGTGGCTGACGATCGCTACCCCGATGCCCAACAGCAGCGCCCCAACTATCAGCAGCGCTAAAGCTGTAACTGGGCTGCTCAGCGCAACTTGCGCAACTTGCGCGGGCATTACTTTCACGCCGAATTGGCGGCGGCGCGCTCAACTATCACACGCGAAGAACCACCGGGCTGCATGGTAACGCCCAGCAAGCAGTCGCCCGCCTCCATGGTGCGCTTCTGGTGACTCACTATTAATAGCTGAGCCTCTAGGCGAAATTCGTTGACAAGGCTCAAGAAGCGGTGCAGGTTGACGTCGTCGAGAGCGGCCTCGACTTCGTCCATCACATAGAACGGAGACGGGCGGCTTCGAAACACGGCGAACAAAAATGCCAGCGCCGTGAGCGAGCGCTCGCCGCCAGAAAGCAGCGACAACTTCTTGACGTTCTTGCCGCTCGGCTTGGCCTCAACCTCAATGCCGGTGTTCAGCAAGTCGTTCGGCAAGGTAAGCGTCAGTTTTCCAACGCCGCCAGGGAACAGCATGCCGAACAGTTTTTCGAAGTTGTCGCGCACGTCGGCAAATGCCATCGCGAAGGTTGACTGAATCTCGACATCCACCTGCTTGATCACCTTGATTAGTTCGCGACGCGAATTCTTAACATCGTCGAGTTGCTCGTCTAAGAATGAGTGGCGGGTCTGCAACTCATTGAACTCTTCGAGAGCCAGCGGGTTAATAGGCCCCATCATCCGCAACTCGCGCTCGAGTTCGCGCAAGCGCGAGACGGGCGTCATACTTTCTGGCAGCGCTGGCAGCTCGGCGTCGACCGCAACCTGCGGCTCGACCTGCTGGTCGCGTCGTAGCGCATCGATCGCCGCTTCAAGTCGCATGCGCACCTCGGCTTCTTCGATCTCTACGCGACGATTGCGCTCGCGACGCTCTTCGAGAAGTTGCTCGTTGCCGGAACGATCGCGGCGTGACTCGTCAAGGCGTTGCGAGATGGCGCGCACCTCGTCGCTTTGGCGGCGGCGTGTATCTTGTAATTCGACCTGGCGCGAGTCGAGAGACGAGCTGTGACGATCGACCAAATGACTGAGGCGCACGATCGCGTTCAGCGTGGCTTCGATGCGGCGGCGGCGCTCGGCGGCGGCGTTACGGGCGTCGGCGTCGGCGCTCAGCCGCGTGTCAATATCGGTTAAGCGCGACTCGAGAAATTGGCGACGCTCTTGCAAGCCTGCGGTCTTGACTTCGAGATCGTTGCGCAACACCGACAGCAGCGCTTGCAACTCGGCCTGCACCGAGCGCAGCGTGTCATATGCGTGCGAGAGTTGCTCGTTGCTGCACGCGGCCTGATTGCGATGGCGCTCGAGCAGACTCAGCGCGGCGGTGTGAGCGTCGCGGCCCTGGACAACATTCATGCGGCGCGACGCGAGCTCGTCCTCGGCGACGCGCAGGGCGTCGCCCACCCTCGAGGCGCGGCTCGCGGCTTCTTCGAGTGCGGCGGCGGTAATCGTGCTGGTACCAACCTTCATACCCGACGACGCAAAGCGCTCTCCGTCGCCGGTGATCACGACCATGTCCGGGTGCGCTAG
>JAYTUM010000215.1:0-4749 GCA_043744575.1 Acidimicrobiales bacterium
CCGCTGATCACCACAGATGCGAGATGGCCGCGGTCGCCGTCGTCGTTGATATGAATGATCTTGGCGAGTTGGTCATTGTCAATAACCGGAAATGGAAGAACGAGTTGTCGGCAGCTCTCAGCAGTAGCCGAAAGCAGGTTCGCCTCGGGACCAACAGACGAGCCGACAGATGTGACGACCTCTTCGCGAATCGCGTCGAGCGGCGGATTCGTCACCTGCGCGAACAACTGCGAAAAGTAATCGAACAGCAGACGCGGCCGAGCCGAAAGCACCGCGATCGGCGTGTCTGTGCCCATCGAGCCGAGCGGTTCGCCACCAGACTTGGCCATCGGCGCCAAAATTATTTTCAACTCTTCGTGGGTGTATCCGAATACTTGCTGACGACGCAGCACGCTGTCGCGGCTGAACACGACGTGCTCGCGGGGCGGCAATTCATCGAGTTCGACGAGCCCGTCAGACAACCACTGCGCATACGGTTCGGCATGCGCCAACTGTTCTTTGATCTCCTCATCGTCGACTATTCGTTGTTGGAGCGTGTCAATCAGCAGCATCTTGCCCGGCTTCAGGCGTCCCTTACGCACGATACGAGCGGGGTCGATGTCGACTACGCCAACTTCGCTAGCCATAATCACCAAGTCGTCGTCGGTGATCCAATATCGGCTTGGGCGCAAACCGTTGCGATCGAGCACCGCGCCGATCACGGTGCCGTCGGTGAAGGCAACGCTCGCGGGGCCGTCCCACGGCTCCATCAGCGAGGCGTGAAAACGATAGAACGCGCGCTTGGCCGGCTTCATCTTCGGATTGTTCTCCCATGCTTCGGGAATCATCATCAATACTGCGTGCGGCAACGAGCGACCGCCGAGGTGCAACAACTCGAGCACCTCATCGAAACTCGCAGAGTCAGATCCACTAGCAGTGCAAATCGGAAACACGCGGCCCAGTTCCGGCAACTTGTCGCTTGCCAGCAGCGACTCGCGGGTGCGCATCCAGTTGCGATTTCCCTGCACCGTATTGATCTCGCCGTTGTGGGCGATGAACCTGTACGGGTGCGCAAGCGGCCAGCTCGGGAAAGTGTTGGTGCTAAAGCGGCTGTGCACCAGCGCCAGCGCCGACTCGACTCGCTCGTCGGTCAGGTCGGGGAAGAATGCTGCCAATTCTGGCGTCGTCAACATGCCCTTGTAAATCAGCGTTCGACACGACAGCGAGGGGAAGTATGGGCGATGCTCAACTGGCGATTCGTGTTCGATGCGCTTGCGGGCGATAAACAACTTGCGATCCAATTCGATTCCGAAGCAGCCGCGAGGGTCGTCAATGAATATCTGGGCGAACCCGGGCATTACGCGCAGCGCACTCGCGCCCAGGCAACTCGGTTCGATCGGCACCTCCCGCCAGCCGAGCACGCGCAGACCTTCTTCGCTAATTATTTTTTCGATGACGCTGACTGCCGCAGACCGGTGCGCAATGTCCTGCGGTAGAAAGGCTAAACCGACTCCGTATGAGCCGACACTCGGCAAGGCGCATCCACTCACCGCGCGTAGAAACAAATCTGGTATCTGAATCAAAATGCCCGCGCCGTCGCCGGATTCAACTTCTGCCCCAGTAGCTCCGCGGTGCTCCATACTGCATATCGCGCCGATGCTCATCGCCACGATTGCGTGGCTCGCGCGGCCCTTGATGTCTACGACAAACGAGACGCCACAGGCGTCGTGTTCGAATCGTGGGTCATAGAGTCCGCGCGCGGGCGGCAACGCATCAAACATCTTTTGTCGTCCTCAAGAAAATGATTCGCGGGCTACATGCCCGAGTGATCTACGAGCCAAGGGATCGCACCGGGACGACGCTGGCCCGTGGCAAAACTATATCGAGTTATAAGGTCTATGGAACGGCTAATTTACGTTCGAAATATTTCGTACTGCCTAATTGAAGTTCGCTTGGCGCTTCTCAAAGTGCGCCATCACGGCCTCAACCTGATTGGGCGTGCCGATCAGCGAGCCGATGACGCGGCGCTCGTGAGCGAATTGTTCGGCAGCCCCAGCATTGGCCATGCGGTTCAGCAGTTCCTTGGCGCCGCGAACGGCGTCAGGGCTGCGCAGGGCGATCTCGCGCGCCAGCACCAGCGCGTCGGCGCGGGGGTTGTTTGACAGACGCGTAGCCACACCTATTTCAAAAGCCTCCTTGCCCGAAAACATTCGTGCGGTGAACACAAGATCCTTGGCGATGTCGGGGCGCACTAGCCGCGACAACATTAACGTGCCGGTCATGTCGGGGATCAGGCCCCAGTGCACCTCGCGCATCGACAACTGCGTGTCGGGGTGCACGATGCGGATGTCGGCGCCAAGGGCAATTTGAAGTCCGCCGCCCAGCGCGTGCCCGTGCACGGCCGCGATAACCGGCACTGGCACTTCTTGCCACACCCAGCAAACCTGCTGGGCCATGTGCGTGATGTGGCCGTCGACCATCTCACCAGCGTTCAAGTTGTCGTCAGAGTTCGCGGATCTCTGAGGGGCAGGCTTTGCGGGTGTCTCGGCCATCTTTTGAAACGAACCGAAATCGAGGCCAGCGCAAAACGATGCACCCTCGCCCGAGAGCACCACGGCGCGAAGGCCGATCATGGTCTTGAGTTGCTCGCCCGCATCTGCCAGCGCACTGAACATTGCGTTGTCGAGAGCATTGCGCTTGTCGGCGCGAACCATGCGCACATCGGCCACGCCGCCGTCGACCGAAATTGTTACCCGCTCCGTATTTGCGACCATGATCAACCTCCGCTGAGTAATACACCATCGTGGCATGGCACACTGTCTGACATGCAACTGAACCTCACGGCCGACGAAGTCCTACAAACAACCCGCAGCGTTCGCAAGCGACTCGATTTTGACCGCCCGGTGGAGCGCTCGATCGTCGAAGAGTGCCTGAACATCGCCCTGCAAGCTCCGACTGGGGGTAACAGCCAGGGCTGGCACTTCATAATTGTTGAAGACCCAGCCAAGCGCAAGGCGCTCGCCGATATTTACCGCGCCAATTGGGCGATGTACTCCAAGATGCCCGCCGGTAAACCGCGCGGCGACGCCCGCGACGAGCAGTTGCCAAAAGTTCGCGACTCGGCCACATTCTTGTCAGAGAACTTCGAACGCGCGCCGTTGATGATGATCCCTTGCATCGAAGGTCGCCTAGAAAATTTGGACGTAGCCAGCGGTGCTGGCGGGTGGGGATCGCTGTTGCCGGCAGTTTGGAGCTTCATGCTCGCACTACGCGGGCGCAGCATGGGCTCGGCGTGGACGACGATCCACCTGATGCTCGACGGTGAGAAGAAGGCCGCCGAGTTGCTCGGAATCCCGTACGAAAAAATAACTCAGGGCGGGCTCTTCCCTATCGCCTACACACTCGGCACCGAATTTCAACCGGCCAAGCGCTTGCCGCTCGAAAAAGTTTTGCACTGGGACAAGTGGTAGACAACTAAAAATTTGCCACTAGTCGACCAGCCTTAAACCGGTTGGCGAAATCGAGGGTTGTACCGAGGGCAACTCGACAACGAAGTTGGTGCGATGCGCCGGGAAGACGTGGTGCGAAACGAGTACGACCTTTCCGTGTTCGTCGGAAGTCACGCGATCGCACCGTAGTACTGGCGATCCGATTGGTATTTCAAGCAGCCGCGCCTCCTCGGCAGTTGCAGAATCTGCGGCGATGGTTTGCGTCGCGCCACCGAGTCTGATTTTCAGGAGGCTGTAAAATGAATTCGTTTCGACGTCGTGGCGCGACAAGTGTTTGCCGAGATCGAAGCTACACCACACTGTCACGACTGCGAACGGCTCGTCGTCGGCCATGTTCACTCGCTTGACGCGCAGCACCTGATCGCAATCCAAAACCTTGGCCACTTTGCGCGTGGCCTTTTCGAATGCGAATTCAAGAATACGGCGAGTCGGCAACATGCCGCTCGCGCTCAACTGATCCTCGATCGTGCCCAGATGACCGAGCGTTTGGCTGAACTGGTTGCCCGACACGAACCAACCGAAGCCTTGCCGAGAACTTACAAGCCCCTCCTCGCGCAAGACCTCAAGTGTGCGGCGAATTGTGACGCGACTGACATTGAATTCGCGCGAGAGCTCGGACTCGCTTGGCAATAACTTGCCCGCGACAAATCTGCCGACGCTAATTCGCTCGCGTAACGTCGAGGCGATGTCGTGGTATCTAATGCGGCGCACTTGTACTATACTTGTATACAAGCGCCAAAATAGCAAGCCAACACAGAAAAGAGTCTCTGAATGACCGACGCCGCAGGAACCCCGAAAGAACTAGTTGAAGCCATTTACGCCAGGCTCGCCGAACGAGTGTCGCTAGGCACCAAGCGCCTCGCCAGACCGCTAACGCTGACAGAAAAGATTTTGATCAATCATTTGACAGCACCTTCTAAGCAAGAAATGGTGCGCGGTCGTAGTTACGCCGACTTCGCACCCGATCGCGTGGCAATGCAAGACGCGACAGCGCAAATGGCTTTGTTGCAATTCATGACCGCCGGCCTGGCAACCACCGCGGTACCGTCGACAGTGCATTGCGATCACTTGATCTCGGCCAAAGTCGGCGCGAGAATCGACATGGGCGTGGCCATCAACACCAACAAAGAGGTGTACGAATTCTTACAGAGCGCATCGGCAAAATACGGCATCGGGTTTTGGGGACCCGGTAGTGGCATCATTCACCAGGTCATACTCGAGCACTACGCGTTCCCTGGCGGAATGATGATTGGCACCGACA
>JAYTUM010000216.1:0-4702 GCA_043744575.1 Acidimicrobiales bacterium
TTCGCCGAGAGCGCCGCCAAAGACGGTGAAGTCTTGGCTAAATACGAACACCTTGCGATCGTCAATCGTGCCCCAACCCGTAATCACGCCATCGGTGTAAGGGTGCTCCTCGAGGCCCGAGCCGTGGGCACGGTGACGGGCGAGCAGGTCCAGTTCGTGAAAGCTGCCAGGGTCGAGCAAAACATTGATACGTTCGCGCGCCAACAACTTGCCCTTTCCGTGTTGGCGCTCGACGGACCGCGGCGAGCCGGCGCTGTAGGCCTCGTCTTTACGGCGTTGTAAATCTTTTAGTTTGTCGTCCATCTGGTTGCCACTCACCGCACAGACGCTAGTGCGAGAGGGCGGTCAGCCGGCGACCGTCGTACCGGTCGGGTCAATTGCTTCGGGCACGGTAGTTGCGGCTGCGGCTAGCGATGCGTCCGTAATGGTGATCGTCGTGGCCAGTGGCACAAGATCGCCAGTTGTGGTGGTGCCCGTTATTTCAATGGTCCAGACGCCCGGCGTGTTGAACACGAACATGCCGTCGCCCATCACGATCGCCGCACCGCGGCGCTTAAGTGGCACGTGCACTGAGATACCGGCGAAACCAACACTTTGGGGGACAAGGTTGACGTAGAAATTGTTGATTCGCGAAGGCTTAAGCAGCTCGATGCGCATCGCGTTGATACCGGTTGTTCCCGGCGTAATCGAAAGCACCACGCTGAACTTGTCGTTGCTTAACTCTTGACGAAACAAGTAAGTCACTGCCGCGGCGGGGCTGGCGGCGTTCACGAGTGGCGGGCGCATCGGAGCCATCCACGAAGTAAGAGCCAGCGCGATAATGGCAAACGCAATTTGCACTCCTACGGCGCGGCGCAGTCGCCAGGCCATGCGAGTCTTCAGTTCTGTTTCGCGGTCGAGGCGATCAAGGGCAAATGCACGAAACACCAAGCCAATAAAAATCATCACGGCGACGATCAGAATTTTGAACAGGCTCACGCGACCGTGGCCACTCGCAAAAATATTGGCTCCATCGAGTAGGTATGTCTGCATAGCGCCTGTCAGCACGGTTACCACGAAAATCGGCACGCTGAACTTGGCGAACCCGCGGACGGCGTTTAGCAAGTCTTCCTCGCCCGGGTCTGTGAGCACCGCTCGCGACAGCAAGATCAAGCCACCGAGCCATAGCGACATCGAAATTGCGTGCGCGATTCCGAATACATACACGAGCAACGCCACATTTTGGCCGAGACGCGAGAGGCCGAGCGTCGAGATCATCGCTACAACCAAACTCACCGCGGGAACCTGGGTAACCGGGTCAAAGATCCGCATCGGATTCCACGCCACCCACACTGAAGCGATCACGAGGGCGAAGCGCAAAAGCAGAATTAATCCGCCGGCGGTATCAAGCGCGCCGAGCCAAGTGAACGGATTGATTGAAGTAACGAACCCCTCGCCAGACGCACGCATGGCCGTTATCGCGACGACGAGGTACATCGTCAACGCGCTCGCCATCCAGGTGATGCGAAAGAAGCGCAGTGTCTCGCCGTAGTCGACGCCCTCGGGCCAAACAAATAGGATCACGATCAAGCCGCCGAACAGCGAAGCCAACAAGAGGTATTCAAATACCCGCAGCAACCCCAAAATTCCGCCGACTCGCGGGCCGCCACCACTAACAGTTGGAACCGTCTCGCCGATCACCGCTGGAGCATCTGGCACTTTCGTTGAGCCGTCGGGGTTGAGACCAAGTGTCGTCTCGGTCGTCGATGTCGACATGAAACTAAACGAGCCGACGCTCCTATCCGGCAACGACCAACTCACCGTGCATTGGCCAGTTTGCGGTATCTGCGTGAGAGCGGCCGAGACCGTAACCGAATCTGTACCCAGCTGTGCGGGGGCGAGGCCGACGGGGGCGCCATTGCAGGTCAATGACATGCCCATCGATGCGGCGGCCGCCGCGCTTGGAAGCGGATCGCGAAAGACCATCTGAATTTGGGTCGGCGGCACACCAACGACCTGATTTGGCGCGGGGTTCGAAGAGATCACGATGTTGTTTCCACCGCTAGCGGCGAGCGCGGGGACCAGTGACCCAAAGAACAGAGCAGTGCCTGCACCACCTATTGCGGTTATGGCGACCAGCCGTTTTCGAAAACTATTCATACGTCTCATATAAAGGTACTCAATATAGCGGTACTCAATACCGCGCTAAATATTGGATTGTCTGACTCGGTAGTACCCCGTAGGTAGGCTCGCACCTGATGGCAATCCAATCTTTGTATCGGCGCTACCGACCCCGCCGCTTCGACGAGCTTAAGGGTCAAGAGCATGTGGTGCGGGCGCTGCGCAACGCCGTAATCAATCACCGCGAGGGTCAGGCTTATTTGTTCTCGGGACCACGCGGCACCGGCAAAACTTCAACCGCGCGAATATTGGCCAAGGTTCTCAATTGCGAGGATCAAGAGGACGGCGAACCTTGCGGGATATGTATCTCGTGTGCGGCGATTGACAGTGGAAACAGTTTCGACGTACTCGAACTTGACGCCGCCAGCAATAACGGCGTCGAAAACATGCGCGACCTGATTGAACGTTCGTCGCTCGGCAACCCTGGACGCCACCGTGTATTCATTCTCGACGAAGTGCACATGCTCTCTAAGCCGGCCGAGGCAGCGCTGCTTAAGACGCTCGAAGAGCCGCCGCCGCACGTGGTCTTCGTGCTCGCCACCACCGACCCGCAGAAGGTCAGCGAAACTATACGCAGCCGCACCCAACATTTGCAGTTTCATCTTCTGCCAATTGCTGAACTCGACGCGCACGTGCGCTGGGTGATCGCCGACGCCGCACTGAAGGTCAGCGAAGATGCGATTGCCCAAGTGCTGCAGCAAGGCGGTGGGTCGGCGCGAGACACCCTCTCGGCACTCGAACTCGTGGCCGCAGGCGGCGGCGAAGTCGAAAAACAAATTTCGCTAGACGAATTTGTTGAGGCACTGATTGATCACAACCCTGGCCGCGCGCTTACTGCAGTTGTGTCAGCGGTGATGAGTGGGGCCGAGCCGCGCAGCCTCGCCGACGACATCATTCGCCAGTTGCGCGAATCTTTCTTATCGCTAATGGCGCCAGAACTCGTGCAGTTGCCCGTACAACAGGCGGCCATTGTTGCCGATCAGGCGCGACGATTGGGCGCGGCTGGCGTCGTGCACGCGATCGAAATATTGGGCGACACGCTGATCGAAATGCGTCACGCCCCAGATGCGCGGCTGTTGTTAGAAGTCGCCCTCGTGAAACTTACGAGCCAGACCAGCAGCAACGACGGCGCGGCATTGTTGGCGCGGATGGAGCGCCTCGAGGCGTCGGTCGCCGCGGCACGCGATGTCACGGGCCCGATCGTGCGTCCCGCGCCGATCAACCCCGCGACAGGTCGCGCTCAACTCGGCGGCAAGGCGACGGCTGCCAGCACCTCGCCTCGAACGCCGCGGGTAGCCGCACAATCTGCCGTCACTGCAAATCAATCGTCACCGACCGCATCGCAAAGAGCGACTGCCGCGCCGAGCGCAAGCTTCTCAGCCGCAGTTAATCCACCTGGACAAGTCGCAGATCACGAGGTATTGGCGAAGTGGCCCGAAGTTTTGGCCAGCCTTAAACCGCTTGTGCGCGCTTTGTTCAGCGCGGTGCAACCGAGCTCCAGTGTCGGCGGCGTTGTTACAGTGGTCGCGCCAAACCCAACGCACTCGACGAAGGCGCACGAATACGTTGCCGAGGTGCAAGACGCGCTCTCACGTATTTGCGGCCGCGCTATCACGGTGAAGTTCGGCGAGCCGGCCTCGTCGTCAACGGGCCAGTCGCGGCGTCCGGTCGTTGAGGCGCTAATCGACGACATCGGCGAACCTGTCGACATGAACGACCTAGTAGACGCACCGCGTGGGGCGGCGAATAGCATCGTCGATCGCCTCTCGCAAGCATTCCCCGGTTCAAAAATTGTTGATAACGCCAAGCAGAAATAGTCGAATATGTCATCTGCGTACACGGCACCAATGCAGGCCCTCATCGATGCCCTCGGCCGGCTTCCGGGTGTTGGGCCAAAATCGGCACAGCGAATTGCGTTCTATCTGCTCAAGTCAGATGCCAATGAAGTCGAGCGCCTGGCTGCCGCGATTGTCGAAGCCAAGGCGCTGGTGCAATTTTGCGAGAAGTGCTTCAATTTTTCTGACGGGCAAGTCTGCGCGATCTGCGCCGACGTACGACGTGATAACACGGTCATCTGTGTGGTCGAAGAATCGCGTGACGTTGTGGCGATCGAAAAGACCGGCGAATTTCGCGGGCGTTACCACGTTTTGATGGGGGCAATTAATCCCCTAGAGGGCGTCGGGCCAGATCAACTCAAGATGCGCGAATTGTTGGCACGGCTTGGGCCAGAGCAGGTCAGCGAAGTTATTTTGTGCACGAATCCCAACACAGAAGGCGACGTCACGGCCATGTACTTGGCCAGGTTGCTGAGCCCGCTCGGCCTGCGCGTCACGCGCATTGCCAGCGGTCTGCCTGTTGGTGGCGATCTCGAATACGCCGACGAACTGACGCTCGGGCGAGCGCTCGCTGGTCGGCGCGAAATTCTGGGCTAAAAACCCTCGACCGATAGAAACTTGCTAGCGGCGCACGGGGGTTCGACGCTGGCCGCTGTAAATGCTGCCGTTCCCGCTGATCGCTTGAGCCAAAACGCATACGATCATGA
>JAYTUM010000217.1:0-18382 GCA_043744575.1 Acidimicrobiales bacterium
GCTATTGGCGATAATCGTCGAGTCTTCAAATGACGCTATTTGGAGTTCTACCATTGACGGGATAGTCACCAGTTGGAATCCGGCCGCCGAACGATTGTATGGCTACACTTCCGACGAGATAATTGGCCAACCAGCTGCGGTCCTATTACCGTCAGAGCGAGCTGCTGAGGCGGCTGAAATCTTGAAGAATCTCAACGACGGTCAACCGATCTCAGTTTTTGAAACCTTGCGAAATAGAAAAGATGGAAGTTCAGTTCCAATTTCTCTCTCAATATCTCCAATCTACGATCCATTCGGAGTCGTCATCGGCGGGTCATCTATTTATCGAGACCTGACCGAATTTAAAAGAGCTGAGCAAAAATTTCAAACGATCGTCGAATCGGCTTCGGATGCGATAGTGATTACTGATAGTACTGGGATAATTACAATCGTAAATTCTAAGACAGAAGAGATATTTGGCTATCGCCGCGAAGAATTGCTTGGCCAACCTGTCGGGATACTTGTCCCAAACCAATTTCCAGCCTACGAACTTGGTCTCCGCGTCAGAAATATGTCCCAAATTCTCGATCAACGTCGAGAATTCGAAGTGCAGACTGACTTCTATGCACGCCGCAAGGACGGAAGGAAATTTCCAATAGAGGTATGTCTGAACAAAATCGAATTTGCAGATGGATTGCGTATCTCCGTTGCTATTCGCGACGTAACTGCCGACAAAAACCTAATTCGCAAATTGCAGGAAATGAACGAGTTGCGGAGCGAGTTTGTCGCCATTGTCGCCCATGATTTGCGCTCGCCGATGACATCGATCAGCGGGTATGCCCAAGAGTTGCTGGATCAATGGGACACCACGGACGAGGCTGAGAAGATCAGATATTTGCAAGTCATCGTCCGTAATACTGAGCACTTGGCCAAGTTCGTCGAGGATGTTCTTCAAGTCGCACGAATTGATGAGGGCAAATACTCCTACCATATTCGGCAGTTCGATATCCGCCTATTGACGCAACGGGCATTGAACGAAGCTGCCAGCGCGAGTGACGACCGCCAATTTGATTTTAAATCCCCAGAAAACCTCCCTAACGTAATCGGTGACGAAGATCGCCAATGGCAAGTACTGACTAATCTGATATCAAACGCTGTCAAGTTCTCTCACGAAGATGAACCGGTAGTTGTTGAATTGACGTGCATAGACGATTCCGTGCAAGTTTCAGTAGCGGACCGTGGAATTGGAATCGCTACTGATGACCTGCAAATTCTGTTCACAAAGTTCGGGCGTGTGTCAACTACGGGGGCTAGAAAAATCTCAGGCAACGGGCTCGGACTTTATATTTGCAAAACTTTGGTTGAAGCCCAGGGTGGACGAATTTGGTGTGAAAGTAGCCCTGGCCGCGGAAGCACCTTTACCTTTACGATCCCAATTGCAACTTGATACGCAACCGCAGATCGACTACTGATTTAGGTTTGAGCAAGATTGATATTGGGTACCTTACAACTGTGCCAGAGATTTTAGCGATGCCTTCTGATGCGCCTCAGCACAGCGTCGGATTCGAGAGACATGAAGCGTTTTTGGCTGCGCTCGTGGCAACTTCCAATGATGCCATCTCGAGTTTTACCCTGGATGGGATCGTCACCAGTTGGAATCCAGGAGCTGAACACCTCTATGGCTACACGGCCAACGAGATGATCGGAAAACCATTTTCCGCCATCGTTCCTCCAGAAAAAATGGATGAGGTGGCTGACATCCTGGAAAAAATTAGGACAGGTAAAGCAATCGAGCACTTTGAAACTGTGCGGCTAAGGAAAGATGGAAGCGCATTTCCGATTTCGCTCTCTCAATCACCTATTTACGATCTAAATCATATTCTCATAGGTGTGTCAGCCATTTGTCGAGACATAACAGATATCAAGGAGTCTGAATTACATAACGCTCTGCTGGCGGCGATCGTGGCATCTTCTGATGATGCGATATTGAGCGTGAATCTCGACGGCATGATCACAAGTTGGAATCCTGCCGCAGAGCGCATGTATGGCTACTCAACGGACGAAATGATCGGCCAGCCCTTTTCGATTGTCGTCCCTTCCGAATTGGTGAATGAGGCAAAATTTATTCGGGGGAAGGTGAGGAGCGGCGAGTCGATCGCCAACTATGAGACCGTGCGAGTCAGGAAGGATAGAACTTCAGTTCCAGTGTCGATAAACATATCACCAATATACGATTCACTTGGTGCAGTCATCGGCGCATCTTCTATTTATCGCGACATGACCAAAATGATATGGGCTGAACAGAAATTTCATAGGATAGTTGAGTCAGCTCCGGATGCGATCGTGATTGTAGATGGAACCGGAATTATCACTGTCGTCAACTCTCAAACCGAAATGGTATTCGGCTATCGCCGCCACGAAATGCTAGGACAGCCTATTGAAATGCTTATCCCAAGCCGTTTTCACGCTAATCACCCCAATTTGCGAGACGGCTATCTTGCTCATCCGAGTATTCGACCAATGGGATCGGTCGAAGTCGGAGCTGCGATGAACGACCTCTTTGGACTCCGCAAGGACGGAAGCGAATTTCCTGTCGAAATTAGTCTTAGCCCAGTCACTGAGGAGAGTGATGTCCTAATCATGGCCAACGTACGTGATGCCACCGATCACAAAGAAATGATCCGACAACTACTGGAAATAGCGGATCAAAAAAACATGATTCAACATCTCAAAGAATTGAACGAATTGCGTAGCGAATTTGTGGCGATTGTGGCTCATGATCTGCGCTCGCCGATGGCATCGATTAGCGGGTACGCTCAAGAGGTGCTCACCGAATGGGAGGTTGCAGACGACACCCAAAAGATCGACTACTTGCAAGTAATCGTCCGTAAAACTGAGCACCTGGCCGAATTCGTCGAAGATGTTCTTCAAGTCGCACGAATTGATGCAGGCAAATATTCCTACGATATTCGGCAGTTTGATATCCGCCCATTGGTGCAACGTGCATTGGACGAGGCTGCCAGCGCGAGTGATGACCGCCAATTCGATTTTAAATCCCCAGAAAACCTCCCTGAGGTAATCGGTGACGAAGATCGCCAATGGCAAGTACTTACTAATCTGTTATCAAACGCTGTCAAGTTCTCTCCGGAACATGAACCGGTAGTTGTTGAATTGACGTGCATAGACGATTCTGTGCAAGTTGCAGTAGCGGACCGTGGTATCGGAATCGCTGCTGATGACCTGCCAACTCTGTTCACAAAGTTCGGGCGTGTGTCAACTTCTGGGGCCAAAAAAATCTCAGGCAATGGGCTCGGACTTTACATTTGCAAAACCTTGGTTGAAGCCCAGGGTGGACGCATTTGGTGTGAAAGTACCCTTGGCCGCGGCAGCACCTTCACCTATACGATCCCGATTACACGATGACAAAAGAAAACGAATTGTGCTACTGGGTGATCGAAGATGACCTCGATTTGCAGCTTTTGGTCCAATTGAAGTTCAGGGCCGACCACCGAATACGATATTGCGGGGCAGCCACCAACTCAACAGACGCACTCGAACTTGTACGCGGCACAGATTCTGGAGTTATCATCCTTGACCACTTCATCGATGGACAAATCATGGGTTTAGAGTTAGCGCCACTCCTTAAAGCTGTTGCCCCCAACGCTCGGATCATTTTGTTCACATCTCACGACCTCGGGTTAGAGGTCAGCCGTGAACCCGCTATTAACGCACATCTGCGCAAGAGCGATCTGGCGAAACTTCTACCCACCGCACAGGCAATATTGGGGCTGGAGCCGATAGTTAAATAAATCTATAGGCTTCACCACGCGCGGGTGTAGCTCAATGGCTAGAGTTCCAGCCTTCCAAGCTGGCTATGCGGGTTCGATTCCCGTCACCCGCTCCATTTTTTCGTAGAAGTTGAGCGGGTCGGCCGCTCATTTTCGCAGCCGCCTTCGGCTCTCAACGGTTAGTCTTCGCCCTGGGCCTTGGTGAAGCTTGGTTGACCGTCAAAGTGCTGAAGTAGTTCTACGTGACACCACGGGAAGTGGCTCTCGATCCTCGAAAGAAGATCGCGTATTGTCGTGAAGTCGATTATGATTTTGTCATCGCGACGCACAAAGCGACAGCGATACTGATCGACAACGTCAATGTTTTTATTTCCGTCCGGATATACCTTAGTGCCCCTGTTGGAAATCATTTTTAACCGCAACGGCGATGTCTCGGCGAGTTGCTCGAGCATTGGGCCGATCTGCTCTGGGAATTGCCCTGTCTCGACAAAAATGTCGGCGCCTACGACTTCCCGTTTCGCTGGACGTACCATTATCGGGTCTCGTTGTGTGGGATGAATTTTTATCGGGTTGGCCTTTCGAACCACATAGTCGTCGACTCTCGCGCCGAGATTGGCGATGACCGCCCTCGTATAGTCAGTCGTCGAGATACCGAGTTCGTAACCGATTACGTCTCCTGTTAGGTGACCTTGCCGCAATGTCGACAAAACGGCATGTTCGATAGTCTCAGCGGCGTCAAACTCGCCGAGGTACTTCAGCATCATTACTGATGAGAAGATCACCGCCGTTGGATTGATCACGTTGCGACCGGCATATTTTGGTGCCGAACCGTGGACAGCCTCGAAGATTGCCACATCGCTGCCGAGGTTTGCCGATGGCGCGAATCCCAGACCGCCGACGAGCGCCGACGTCAAGTCCGAGATGATGTCGCCGTTCATGTTCGTCGTCACAATCACATCAAATTGTTCGGGCGTCTTTACAAGTTGGTGCGCGCAGTTGTCGATGATCAAGTGCCAAGACTCGATCTCGGGATATTCGGGGGCGATGCGCTCAAACGTACGCTTCATCTCCCCTTCTGTGAGTTTCATGATGTTGGATTTTGTTGCGCAAGCAACCGAGCGTCGGCCCTCGCTGCGAGCAAACTCAAATGCAAGTCTGACAATCTTCTCGCAGCCCTTGCGCGAGATTAACTTCAGACACTGGGCGACCCCCGGAGTTTGCATGTGCTCGATTCCGGCATAAAGGTCCTCGACGTTCTCGCGAACGACGACAATATCGACGCCACTTCCTGAGTAACGAGTGATGACCCCTGGGAGTTCGCGCACGGGTCGAATATTGCCGTATGTTTCAAAAAGCTTGCGCAGCGTCACGTTCGCCGATTTTTCTCCGTACCCGACTGGTGTCCCAAGTGGCCCCTTCAGAACTACGCGATTGCGGTTGATCGACTCAATTGTGTCCTGCGGGACGCCAGATGCGATTCCGGCCTCAAATATTTTTTCTCCGGCGAGGCGTTGCTCCCACTCGATTTCGACACCGACAGCGGAGATGATTTCGACCGCGGAATTGACACACTCAGGACCGATGCCGTCTCCGGGGATCAAGGTCACAGTGGGGCGCGCATTCTTAGTTTTCATCTTGCTGGCCTGTCTTTCTTTTGTTGAGTGAGCGGTTTGACATACAAGCTCACAATTTCGTACTTGCGAGCAATCCGATGCTGCAACTCGATCACGCTGCGGAAACCAACTACTAGATTTGGATGCATGATGCCAAAGGTGCATTGTCGGATCCCTGAGGCGATTAGTTCGACATTCCCTACAACAAATGGACCATCGGCGATTAATTCATCTAAAGCCGATTCGAGCGTTCCGTCTTCGTTTCCCGCATTGATATGAATAAATACTTTGTCGATTGACACCTGGCCTCCATTCAGATAGTAGTGTCGACCATACCATGGTTTAGAGACCATGTTATTGCATTCATATAAAGACTGTCAAATTGAAGTAAGGTAGTTGCGTGGCTAAGGAAGTGGCTAAAAAATCGTCGAAACTAACAGCGGGTTTGCCGTTGTGGACATTTCTTACCAACCACGCGCATGTGCTGGTCTGCATCACCAAAAACCCCGAAGTGCGCCTCGCCGAGATCGCTCAGATGGTCGGAATTGGCGAGAGAGCCGTGCACAGCATCGTCCAAGATCTGGTTGAAGCCGGATATGTCCTCAAGACCAAAACTGGGCGAAACAACATCTACAAGGTTCGGCTGAACCAACCGTTAAGACATCCTCTTGAAGCTGAACACCAGATCGTGGAGATCTTTGGACCACTCACCAAAAAATTGCGTTGATCGGCCACGCCGATTTCTTTCACGGGGTTAGTTACTACTGTTTGAAGATCCGCTTGCTTGCTAAATAACTTCAAAGGACGCCAAGGTTTTCGACGGGACACAGGGGGATGCGGGATGAATTTGGATGAGCTTAAGGCACATGGTGTGGGGCATAGCCAAAGTCGTCGACGACGTCAAAGTCAAACGACGTTTGTGGAATGGCGTGTTCGACTATGATCTCAGCGCCTTTTCGCCGAGTGGTCCGGACAACTCTCCCGAAACGGCATTTATTTCAATCGAGCCGATAAGGGCGATCAGCACTGTGCGGTCTTAGCAACGAGTCTGAGTACGAGGTAGCGACGCTCGCCATACAAATTGTTGGTCCACTTGCCCTTGGCCTGGTACTGCTTACATTGCACAATGGCGTAGCAGTTGAAGAGTAAAAACAACGAGACTTTAGTTCCGAAGACAAATCCTGGAATCGAATACTCGACCCATCGAAAGGTATTGCAGTTCTGTTTCAGCCCAACCTCGTAGCGCGGAAAGAACTTTGGCGACGAGATCAGAAGGTGAAAGAACGCCGATAACCCGAGGAACGCCGCGATAACAAAGCTGAACCGCAGATTAAATAGATTGATCGGAGCAGAAAAGTTTCCGGACCCAGGAGCCTCGGTGAGGTAGGTGGCCACTACTTTGCCTAGTGCGTAATGAACTCCATGAAGTTAGCGCAGCGACACCGCCAGGCTAAGTCGTGCCGCAAGAAATGCCTCGCAAGCCCTTATTTGGCATACGATTATCAGCCTTGACCCCATCCCCGCCGACCACCGAACTTGCTGCCATTGCCAGCCGCTTCGCCGCCGTACCGGGCGGCCTCTTACCAGCACTACACGCGATCCAGCACCATTCGTCATATATCAGCAAAGAAATGATCCCCGTGTTGGCCGAGTTGTTCAATGTCACCGTCGCCGAGGTGCACGGCGTGATCACCTTTTATAAAGATTTCCGCACAGAGAAACCCGCGGGGCCGATCGTGCAGGTTTGTCGCGCCGAGGCCTGCCAAGCGCGCGGCGGTCGCGAAGTTTGGGACAAGGCCCAACTCGAAGCGCAGGGCAAGGCCGTCGTCGTCGAAGAGGTGTTCTGTCTCGGCAACTGCGCTCTCGGGCCGGCGGTCTCGATCGATGGCAGACTGCTCGGCGGCGTTAACCCGACAACCATCACCGCCATTATCGGTGACGCTATCGCCAAGCGCCTTCCTGAAGATTCGATCGATAGTTGTGGCGATGGCGTCACCGTTTATGTACCGCGCGATGCCGCGTCGCGCGCCGCCGGTGCCGACGATGTGGCGCTCGCTCTTGCCGCGCACAAAGGCGTGCGCGTGGTGCGCAACGGCTCGTGGGGCATGATGTGGCTGGAACCAATGATCGAAGTTGCCACGCCTTCTGGTCGCGTCGCCTACGGCCCGGTGTTGGCCGACGATGTCGCTGGCTTGATCAAGTCAGGGTTGCTCAGCGGCGGCGACCACGCTCTGCGCCTCGGACCGACACAAGAATTGCCGTGGTTAAAGCGCCAGCAGCGCGTAACTTTTGCGCGCGTCGGCCAGATCGATCCGCGCTCGGCGGAAGATTTTGAGGCCAACGGCGGAGTCGTCGGTCTGCGCCGAGCATTGTCGATGCTGCCGAGCGATGTTGTAACGGAAGTCGCAGACAGCGGCCTGCGTGGCCGCGGCGGCGCAGCCTTCCCCACCGGCATCAAGTGGCGCACTGTGCTCGACACGCCGAGCACAACCAAGTACATCGTCTGCAACGCCGACGAGGGCGACAGCGGCACATTTGCAGATCGCATGCTGATGGAGGGCGACCCGTTCGCCTTGCTTGAAGGCATGACGATCGCCGGTTGGGCTGTCGGCGCGAACACCGGATACATCTATGTTCGCAGCGAATACCCAGAGGCAATCGAGGCGCTGAACAAGGCCATCGCTGGGGCAACTTCGCGCGGCTGGCTCGGCGACAAGGTGCTCGGCAGTGGTTTCTCATTTGAAATTTACGTTCGAGTCGGCGCGGGTGCCTACATCTGCGGCGAAGAAACTTCGCTGCTCGAAAGTCTTGAGGGCAAGCGAGGCGTGGTGCGCGCCAAACCGCCACTTCCTGCAATCGAGGGATTGTTTGGCAAGCCGACGGTCGTAAACAACGTCTTGTCGCTCGGCACGATTCCCGCAATTCTTAAGGATGGTGCGGCCGCCTACGCGGCGCTCGGCGTTGGCCGCAGTCGCGGCACGCAAGTGTTTCAACTCGCCGGTAACATCGCCCGCGGGGGCATTTTTGAAACCGCGTTCGGGATTACCCTTGGCGAACTCGTCAACGATCTGGGTGGGGCCACCGAAAACGGCCGCCCCATTCGAGCGGTGCAAGTCGGCGGCCCGCTTGGGGCATACCTTCCAACTTCTAGGTTCGACCTGGCGATGGACTACGAGGCCTTCGCGGCTGCGGACGCCATGGTTGGCCACGGTGGCATCGTCGTCTTCGACGACACCGTGAACATGGCCGCCCAAGCCCGCTTCGCGATGGAGTTTTGCGCAATCGAGAGTTGCGGCAAGTGCACGCCGTGTCGTATTGGCAGCACCCGCGGGGTTGAATTGATTGACAAGATCACATCCGGGGTCGATCGCAGTGCCAATATTGAGGTGTTGGTAGATCTTTGCGAGGTCATGGCCGACGCGTCTTTATGCGCGATGGGCGGGCTCACCCCCCTGCCGGTTCGCAGCGCACTCAGATTATTTACCGAAGATTTCAGCGCTTAGAAAACCCAGACACAGGACATTACGAAAGCATCATGACTCTCATCGATCGATACATCAGGTCAGAGCGCGATTTTGGTCGCGACCCGGATCACGACTACGGCACGCCGGCGCCGCGGCCGTCTTCGCGCCACGGCGAGCAGACGATGGTCGAAGTCAGCATTGACGGTCACTCGGTCTCTGTAGCCCTCGGCACCTCGGTGATGCGCGCGGCCGCTCTGGCCGGCGTCGATGTGCCAAAACTTTGCTCAACCGACACGCTCGACCCATTCGGTTCGTGTCGACTTTGCCTTGTCGAGATCGACGGCCGCAAGGGCACGCCGGCATCGTGCACCACGCCGTGCAGCCCAGGAATGAGCGTCAACACGCAGTCACCAAAACTAGAACGACTGCGCCGCGGCGTGATGGAGTTGTACATCAGCGATCACCCCCTCGACTGCCTGACCTGCGCGGCCAACGGCGACTGCGAACTGCAAGACATGGCTGGCGCCGTCGGCCTGCGCGACGTGCGCTACGGCTACGGGGGCGACAACCACCTCGGTCTCGCCAAAGACACTTCGAACCCGTACTTCACCTTCGATTCATCTAAGTGCATTGTCTGTTCGCGGTGCGTGCGCGCCTGCGAAGAGGTGCAGGGCACTTTTGCACTGACGATCGCCGGTCGCGGTTTCGCGTCGCGCGTCGCCGCCGGCTCTAACGGCAACTTTCTTGATTCGCCGTGCGTGTCGTGCGGGGCGTGCGTGCAGGTCTGCCCGACGGCCACTCTGACAGAGAACACCGTGATCGAGTTTGGCCAGCCGCGGCGCACCGTGCTCACAACGTGCGCTTACTGCGGGGTCGGCTGCTCGTTCAAGGCCGAGATGCAGGGCGACCAAGTCGTGCGCATGACGCCGTACAAAAACGGTGGCGCCAACGAGGGTCACTCCTGCGTCAAGGGTCGCTTCGCCTGGGGCTATGCCACGCACCCCGACCGCCAACTCGAGCCCATGATCCGCGAGTCGATCAATGATGAGTGGAGGAAGGTCTCGTTCGACGAGGCCATTTCCTACGCCGCGACGAAACTCATTGACATTCAGTCCCGCCACGGTTTCGACTCGATCGGCGGTATCTCTTCGTCGCGCTGCACTAACGAAGAAGTGTTCGTGATGCAAAAGATGGTTCGTGCCGCATTCGGCAACAACAACATTGACACCTGCGCGCGAGTCTGCCACTCGCCGACCGGATTCGGTTTGAGCAACGCATTTGGCACCTCGGCTGGCACGCAAGACTTCAAGTCGGTCGAATATTCGGATGTGATGTTGTTGATCGGCGCAAACCCCACAGATGCCCACCCAGTTTTCGCCTCGCGCATGAAACGGCGTCTGCGCGAGGGAGCCAAACTTATCGTCGTCGACCCGCGCCAGATCGATCTCGTGCGCAGCGCGCATGTTGAGGCCTCGCACTTCTTGCAACTGAAGCCCGGCACGAACGTGGCGATCATCAATGCCCTCGCCCACGCGATCGTTACAGATGGCCTTACCGACGAGGCGTTTATCGCCGCGCGGTGCGAGCCAAACGAGTACAAAATTTGGGCCGAGTTTGTCTCGAAGCCAGAGAACAGCCCAGAGGCGATGCAAGAACACACAGGGGTCGCGGCGACCGACGTGCGCGCCGCGGCCCGCCTGTTTGCGACCGGGGGTAACGGAGCGATCTACTACGGCCTCGGCGTAACCGAGCACAGCCAGGGCAGCACGATGGTTATGGGCATGGCCAACTTGGCGATGGTCACCGGCAACCTCGGCCGCGACGGAGTGGGCGTCAACCCCTTGCGCGGGCAAAACAACGTGCAGGGTGCGTGCGACATGGGCTCCTTCCCACACGAACTCTCTGGATACCGCCACATCAGCGACGACTCGACGCGCACGATGTTCGAGTCGCTGTGGGGAACGGCGATCCGTAACGAGCCGGGCCTGCGCATTCCGAACATGTTCGACGGCGCGATCGAGGGCCACTTCAAGGGACTCTTCGTGCACGGCGAAGACATCGCCCAGTCGGACCCGAACACCGCTCACGTCGAGTCGGCGCTGCGGTCGATGGAGTGCGTGATAGTGCAAGACCTGTTCTTAAACGAGACGGCGCGATTTGCCCACGTGTTCTTTCCTGGCACATCGTTCCTCGAGAAGGACGGCACCTTCACCAATGCAGAGCGCCGCATTAACCGAGTTCGCCCAACGGGTATTCCACGCACCGGCAAGCACGAGTGGCAGATCATGTGCGAACTCGCCAACGCCATGGGTCACCCAATGACGTACGAAACATCTAGCCAGATCATGGACGAGGTTGCCGCGCTGACACCGACGTTTGCGGGCGTCTCGTTCGCGCATCTCGACGAGGTTGGCAGCGTGCAGTGGCCGTGCAACGAAACGATGCCACTCGGCACGCCGATCATGCATGAGCACACCTTCATGCGCGGGCTCGGCAAGTTCACCCCGACGCCATATGTGCCAACCGAAGAAAAATCGAATCGCAGGTTTCCGCTGCTGCTTACTACTGGTCGCATTCTCAGCCAGTACAACGTCGGCGCCCAAACCCGCCGCACGAAGAACGTTACCTGGCACCGAGAGGACATTCTCGAGATTCACCCCAGCGACGCCCTTGAGCGCGGCATTAATGACGGCCAAGAAGTTACGATCGCAAGTCGCGTCGGCGCAACGGTGTTGCGCGCCGACATCACCGAGCGAGTCGCGCCCGGCGTCGTTTACACCACATTTCACTACCCCGTCAGCGGCGCCAACGTGATCACGACCGACAACTCCGACTGGGCGACCAACTGCCCAGAGTACAAAGTGACTGCGGTGCAAGTCTCGCCCGGGCGCAGCGCCGCCACGGCCGAACTCGGTCATCCCGCGCATCGACTGAGCGCGCTGGTGCGCATGGCCAACCAAATCGCGCGCCAATTTGCTGCCGACACCAGCACAGACCCTGTGGCGGCCACGGTTCGTCACCTCGAGCGCTACTGGGAGCACGAGATGCGCGCCGACATCAGCCGCGCTGTCGAGGCCGGGTCGATAACTGTTGACGATGTCGTCGTCGAAGCGGTGCGCCGACTAACCGTTCACGCGTAACGCCACTCGGCAAAAAAGCGCGACTGCCGCGTTGACCGCCGCCGCTGCCGTTAACGCTGTGCTCACGCCGTAACTCGCGGAAGCCAACCCCCATCCAACCGCCCCGCCCGACGCGCCGAGCCAAACCATCAGCATTGCCAGCGACGAGCCGCGACCGCGCAGAGAGTTGGGCAACTGCAGCGTAAAAGATGCGAACAACACGTACAGGATCCCCATGCCGCACGCGCCGCAAACCAACAGGGCGGCGACAGCAATGCTGAGCGAATTCGTATTGGCAAAAATTACAGTACCGCCAGACCACACCAGAGCCGACCACAACGCCACGGCCTCGATGCTCAGCCTGCTGCGCAGTGCGGGTAATCCCCACACAGCCAAGACCGCGCCGACGCCAAGCGCGCCAGACATCACGCCGAACCCGCTCGCCGAAACGCCGAGGCTCGACTTAGCTACCACAGGGATCATTGCCGAGAGGGCGGCGATGCTCGTCATGACAAGCGTGAGTCGCATGGCAATGTTGCGCAGGCTCGTCGACTTGGCGACGTGAACCAGGCCCTCGTAAATGGCGCGGTTCACGCCAGTCGGCCGTTGTGCAGGAGCGACGGCGGGCCTGTATCGGCGTACGACAAACACGACGCCGATGAAGGAGACGGCGTTGAGCATAAACACGGCGCCGGCATCGTAGGCGGCGATGAGCGCCCCTGCCAACGCGGGTCCGACGGTTTGGGCGATGTTGCGCGAAACCGCGTCGAGGCCGAGAGCCTGCGGCAAAATTTGCGCGTCGACTAGTTGTGGCGTGAGCGCCATGAACGCCGGCGCGGCCAGGGTCAGCGCCACAGACTCAAGAAATGTGCCTGTGAGCAGCGAGTTCACCGACAACTGATCTGCCCATACCAGAACCGCCAAAGCCGCCGCGATCACTAGGGCCACGATTTGGGTGATCGTGATCAAGTTGCGCCTGTCGATAATGTCGGCGAAGGCGCCCGCGTGCAACGCCAATAGAAAACCGGGCACCGCCCAACTAGTCTGCACAAGGCCAACCAAGGTCGGCGAGTCTGTCAGCGATGTCATCGCCCATCCCGCGGCGGCGATATGCATGAATGTACCGATGTTAGAGACCAGCGCGGCGATCCACAGCGCGCGAAACACGCGAACGCGCAGCGGCGACCACGGCCCCGCTATTGCGCTCGGTGACCCGAAAATGTCATTACTCCGTCGTCGATGCGGCCATGCCTGAACATTTTTTTGTCGCGCTTGTAATTCTGCGGATTGATCCACGGCTCGCGATCACCCTGATGCGGAAACTGGTGCATCACCCGCTTCATGTAGTTGGGCGAGAACTCGCCTATCCACGAGACCTCCGCCATGTCGGCATCAGATTTGCGTAATTGCGGGGTGCATATAGTTGTGCCCGTCTTGCGCATATGGTTGACGAGTCGACATACGTATTCACAGATTAAGTCTGAACGCAATGTCCACGAGGCGTTGACGTAACCAAACGACGAAGCCAGGTTGGGAATACCGGAGTAAGCGAAGCCCTTGTAGGTAATTGTGCGCGAGAAATCGACGGGCTTGCCGTCAAGCACGAAGTCTATTTCACCAAGCGTTACCAGATTCAGGCCCGTCGCGGTGACGATGATGTCGGCGGCGAGGTGCTCGCCATTTGCCAGAGCGATCCCGGTTACTGTGAAGTTGGCAATTTGCTCGGTGACGACAGAAGCCTTGCCGGACTTGATCGCGTTAAACAGGTCGCCGTTTGGCACCAGGCACAGCCGCTGATCCCACGGGTTGTACGAAGGCGTGAAGTGCTTAGCGACGTCGTAGTCGGCTCCCAACTCTTTGCGTACGAGGTCGAGTAAATATGCCCGCACTTTGGCGGGCTCGTCGCGCGAGCGCTTGTACACGAGCTGCTGCATGGTCGTGTTTTTAAATCGCGTGATCGCGTAAGCGAGTTTGGCCGGCAACAGCCTGCGCAACCTGTTGGCGAACTTGTCCTCGTCTGGCCGCGATACCACATATGTCGGCGAGCGCTGCAAGATCGTGACGTGTCTGGCGTCAGTCGCCATTGCCGGCACAAGTGTCATCGTTGTCGCCCCCGAGCCGATCACAACCACGCTCTTATTTCGGTAGTCGAGGCCTTTGGGCCACGCCTGCGGGTGCACGATGCGGCCAGCGAAGCGCGAGCGATCGGCGAAGTCTGGCTCGTAACCGCCCTTATAGCTGTAATAGCCCGAGCACATGAATAGAAAATTGCACGAGAAGGTTGTTTCGCGGGCACTTTCGCGATCTGTGGCGTGCAGCGTCCATGCGGCTGCATCGCTCGACCACTCCGCCTTCGTAACCAATTGGCCAAATCGAATCCGTTTGCCGATGTTGTTTTCGGCGACAGTCTCGCGCAGGTAATCCATGATCGCTGGGCCGGAGGCGATCGACTTCTTTGACTTCCACGGCTTAAACGAGTACCCGAGCGTGTGCATGTCGCTGTCCGAGCGCACTCCCGGATAACGAAACAGGTCCCACGTACCGCCAATGTCGTCGCGCGCCTCAAGAATCGCGTAAGTGGCGCGCGGGCACTTGTCTTGCAGGTGGTACGCGGCGCCAATGCCCGAGAGCCCCGCGCCGACGATGATTACGTCAAAGTGCTCCACAGCGCAATCTTATGGTGACCCATGATTATGGCCAGCACCGCAGCGTGGGTAGCCCCGACATTGTAAGGTAAGAACCTCATCATTGGCAAAAACGGGGCAACTTTTCCGAAGGGTCAGACCATGTCGACTGTTATCAATCAGAGCAAAAAGTTTGACGCGAGCGTAGAGCGCGTTTACAAAACAATTGCCGATTCCGCGGAGCACTCCGCGTTCACTGGCGCTCCGGCGAAACTATCCAACGAGCCGGGCGATGCGTTCACAACTCACGGCGGTGCAATAGAGGGACGCATTCTTGAAATTGTGCCGAACGAGCGAATTGTTCAGGCGTGGCGAGTAGCAACTTGGCCACAAGGCGTCTACTCAATCGTTTGCTACACCTTCACCGGCGATAGCAATAGTGCCGAAATCACGCTGAACCACAGCGGCCTGCCAGAGGAAGAACTTGGGCATATTGCCCAAGGGTGGCACAACATGTATTGGGAGCCAATGACCAAGTACTTCGCGCTATCGGGAGAATTGCTTGAGTAATCCCGAGTCGTTTGATGTCGTGGTCCTTGGAATGGGGCCAGGCGGCGAAGAGGTCGCAGGAAAACTTGCCGAGGCGGGGCTAAGCGTGGTCGGAATCGAAGCGGGCCTTCTCGGCGGCGAGTGTCCGTATTGGGGCTGCATACCTTCGAAGATGATGATCAGGGCAGCAAACCTTCTTGCCGAGGCCCGACGAATACCCGCAATGGCCGGAACCGCAAGTGTGCAGCCCGACTGGACGCCCGTTGCCCAGCGGATCCGAGACGAAGCCACCGACAATTGGGACGACGCCGTTGCGGTTGAGCGTTTCGAAGGCAAGGGCGGAACGTTCGTTCGCGGCGCAGGAGTTCTCGCCGCGCCCGACGTTGTCGCGGTTGGGGACCGACAGTTTCGAGCGTCGAAGGCAATCGTGATCGCGACCGGTACTTCACCCGCTGTGCCCCCGATTGCTGGTCTAAGTGACACACCGTTTTGGACGAATCACAATGCGATTGAAGCCAAGACACTCCCCAAGTCAATTATCGTGCTCGGCGGCGGCGCGATCGGAGCAGAACTCGTGCAGGTGTATTTCCGCTTTGGCGTCGTCACAACAGTTGTTGAAGCAGCCGATCGGTTGGTTCCTCTCGAAGAACCAGAGGCCGGCAAATTGCTCGCCGAGGTCTTTCAACGAGAAGGAATCAACGTCATAACTGGTACTGGTGCGACCCAAGTCGATCACGATGGATCCCAATTTCATGTTCATCTCGCGGACGGTCGCAGCGTGCATGCCGAGCGCCTACTTGTGGCCACTGGGCGCAAAGTTGACCTCAAGTCAATCGGCGCCAGCGTGTTAGGCATCGATCCGAAGGCGCGCGCATTGCCGGTCGACGAGCGCATGCGCACTGCCGATCGGGTGTGGGCGGTCGGCGACGTCACGGGTAAGGGCGCATTCACGCATATCGCCATGTACCAGGCGGGAATCGCCGTCGCCGACATTCTTGGCAAACCGAGCCAACCTGCCGACTACCGCGCCGTCCCCCGCGTCACCTTCACAGATCCAGAGATCGGATCAGTTGGCATGTCGCAGCAGACGGCGATCGAAAGCGGTATCGACGTCGCAATTGGTCAGACTCTGGTCCCGTCCACCGCGCGGGGTTGGCTCCACAAGGAAGGAAACGACGGGTTCATCAAACTCGTCGTCGACCGCCCCCGAGGCGTGCTCGTCGGAGCGACCTCAATGGGGCCGGTCGGCGGCGAGGTGCTCGGATTGCTTACTCTCGCCGTGCATGCCGAGATTCCGATACAGCAACTTCGCTCTATGATTTACGCCTACCCGACTTTTCACCGCGGAGTAGAGGACGCGCTGCGGAACATCGCCTGAGTAATTAATAACCTGAGCGCTAATAGTTGGCGGGGTGAACTGGCCGACTAAACGGTCGCACGCCGAAGCGGCGTGCGATTTCTAAATATCCACCGCGATAGAGCAGGCCGGCGCGCTCGGCAACACCGTAGGCATCGGTTTGCCTCGCATAAGCGGGCACGTCGTACCACGCCAACTTCGGGTCGCCGTGGTGGGCGACATGCAGATTGTTGTTGAGCATCAACAGGCTCATCACGGGCCCCGCCTGCACCATCGCGGTGCGCAACTCGACACCCTCGATGTACTCGTGCTCGGCGAACGGCCGCATCAGATTTAAAAACCTTCCACCGTAAGTAACCCCGAGCGCATACTGCCAAATCGGCATGCCCGCGGTTCGAACAAACGAGACCACAACGACGACGCCGACGAGATGCAATAATACGGCCCGGCGCGAATTGTATTGGCCGAGGATCGCTTCTCTTAACTTTTGATACATGAACGTGAAAGTGCTCAAGAGCGACCAGACAACTACCCGAAACAGCAGAGTTCGGTTGGCGCGGTGCACCGCACGCCTGATCGAACCGCAAGATTGCCAATGCTCTGTCGAGACATAGTAACTTTCGGAATCTAATCCTGGCACGGTGAGTGGCGACTCGTGGTGCAAAATATGTTCACGCTTAAAACTAAAATACGGGATCCACAGGGTGAGCGGAACCGAGCCCAGCAGATCATTGAGCCACGCAAACTTCGTCGGGTGCTTATGAATGATCTCGTGCTGCAGGCTCAGGTGCCACGCCCCGAACCACGCCAATAACAAGATGCTCGCCCACCACGGAATCGATCCGTAACTCAACACGACCGCCGCCGCGCCGCCATAGACAGCGATGATGACCAAAATCGTGCGCCATTCGCGAGTGCTTGTCAAGATCATCGTGTTGCTACCAAACCCCTATTTTCTCGCCGTTGCGTACGACTGAGTTTACTAGTTGCACCCCTGGGCGATAAGCCAAGTGCAAGTGACTCTGGGCATTGAGAACAACTGCGTCGCCTCGCGATCCGACCCTGATGCAGCCCACGTCGCTTCGCCGCAGCGCGGCCGCCCCGCCCGCAGTCGCCGACCACAGCGCCTCACTTGGTGTCATGCCCATGTTGATCACGGCGAGAGATATCACGAACGGCATCGAAGTTGTGTACGAAGACCCCGGGTTGCAATCCGTTGCTAGCGCCACCTTGACGCCCGCATCAATCAAGGCGCGTGCGTTAGGAAACACTGACTTTGTGCACAGCTCGGCGCTCGGCAGCAGCGTCGCCACAGTAACGGGGCTCGCTGCCGAGAGCGCGTCGATATCGGCTGAATCTAAGTGCGTGCAGTGGTCACACGAGGCTGCGCCCATCTCTACTCCGAGTTGCACGCCACCGCCGTGTTGCAACTGGTTGGCGTGAATGCGCAGGCCCAAGCCGGCAGCCCTGCCCGCGCTCAGCACGGCGCGCGCCTGATCAACATCGAAAGCCCCGCGATCGCAGAACACGTCGACCCATTTGGCGTGCGGCGCGCATGCCTTGAGCATCTCGCCACAGACGCTGGCCAAATAATCGTCGGCATTGATATCGGGAGGCACGACGTGGGCCCCGAGAAATGTGGTCTCGGCCGTGACCGCACCGGCGGCGACCAGCGACCGCGCCTCGTCGCGCACGCTGAGGCCGTAACCGGACTTAACTTCAAGAGTCGTTGTGCCGCTGCGCAGCGCCTCTTCGGCTAGGCGCAACACGTTTTCCAGTAACTGCTTGTCGGTCGCACCTCGGGTGGCGAGCATCGTGGTCTTGATGCCGCCAGCCGCGTACGGCTTGCCCGCCATACGCGCCTCGAACTCTGCCGCCCTATCGCCAGC
>JAYTUM010000218.1:0-1210 GCA_043744575.1 Acidimicrobiales bacterium
ACCGTTACCGGCGATGCCAGCGGCGGCGAGGCCAGAACCCATGATCGCCATGCCGATGCCGGCGTCGCCCCAAAATATTTCTTCGATCGCAACAGGAAGCGTGAGGCCCGTCGGATCACCCATCGAGTTCATGATGAAGTCAAGACCGTACAAACCGATCTTGGCGGCCTCTTGCACGATCGGCCACGGAAACTCTTCACGCTCGTCCCACTCGTGCGCCGCGGGACGAATTACGTCGACGGCGAACTGGTGGATCCAGTCTTTGATCTGAAGTTGGTCATCGTTTAGGGAAAGGGAGAATTCGGCCATCCCGACAAGTTACCGTGCGGTAGACCGTGTTGCTATCTTGGGCCGACGGGCAGTTGCAGCATGGCCGGCGCGATGGTTTCGAAAATCAATTTGGCGCCTGGTCGATAGACATGCACGCCGTCCCAACGGTACGCCGTATTCGAGGCAATCTTCTTGTCGGTGCACCATTGCTTCGGGCCAGTGACGAAATAAACGCCGTCTCCGTCGGGAGACGCGATCGTGCGCATCAGTTCGTTGAGGTGCCCGGTGCGGGCGTCGTCGGCGCGTTGCGGCAGCGCTGGCACTGGGCCGCCAGCCGAATCGATCGGGCGCATGCACGCGACTTCGAGCAACGCCACCGTTGCGCCAGCTTTTCGCAGCGCCGCGACACCGCGAGTGAGTTGCGTTGTGAAGAAAGTGTCGGCTGGTGCGGTGCCGAGTTTGAAAGTGAATCCGTTGACCTGCACATCAAGAACTTCCCATGCGCCGATCACGACGAGGGCGACATCTGCCTTGGCCTTGGTCGCCGAACTCGCCCACTTTTTCTCAAAGCCAACACAGTGCACAAAGTTACGGCGAAATTTGCCACTACTGCCGCCGACACCAACGCCGCGGTCGTATACGCCGCAGCCATCGATTGAGCCATCGCTGATCGTGAATGTCTTTTCGATGCCGGACGGCTTGTTGACCGCAAGCGCGTGGGCCTGCGAGTCTCCGACGATCACAAGTTTGCGCGGAAGCTTGGCGATTGTTGTTGTCGTAGAAACTTGCGGAGTCAGCGCGACTGTCGTCGCAGTCGCGACGGTTGTCGGCACGACGAAGGCAACGTCGTTATTGCCAGTGTCAATGCTCAGGTCGATCGCTTGAATGCCAGAGATGCGCACGCTCGTGACTGCAATCGCGGCGGTTACCATCAGCGTCG
>JAYTUM010000219.1:0-1190 GCA_043744575.1 Acidimicrobiales bacterium
CGCAGCGGCGTGGCCACGATCATCTCGACGCCCTTGATCAGTTCGTCGATCTGCTGGTCGCGCGACGCGCCGCCGTAAACTGCCAGCACTCGCCTGTTGCAATGCTTGGCAATCGGCGCCATCACCTCGGCCACCTGCAGGGCCAGTTCGCGCGTCGGCACGAGCACAAGTCCGTGGGGTTTGCGCGGCGCGGCAGGCGTGTCGATACGAGCCAGCATCGGGATCCCGAACGCCAGCGTCTTGCCCGAACCCGTGCGGGCGCGCCCGAGCAGGTCGCTGCCGGTCATCGCTACGGGGATCGCGGCCGCCTGAATGGCGAACGGTTCGGAGAAGCCAGCAGCCGCGAGTCCGGCGTCGATGTGCTCTGGCACGCCGAGTGCGGCGAAGCCAGTCGGCGTCGAGACGGTTGGGGTCGAGACAGTTTGGGTCGAGACAGTTGGGGTCGAGATGTTTGGGGATCGAGTCATCAGCGAAATCAGGCTACCAATCTGCCGCCAATAATTTTCGGAAAAGGTAGACGGAGGGGTTCAAAATCTGTATGGTCAATAAGTCGTTACTCACAACCCCAAGGAGGTGCTCATGCCAACAGACAACAGTTACTCAAATACTGATACGTCGACTAACTCATACCTAGAGAATTGTCACCCCACTACCGAGCCTTCCTTGACGGGTCGCAAGGGCATCCCCTACGACTGGTACTCATTGCTGTTGCCGTCCGACACTGTCTTCGAAGCGTCGCTGAACACTCTCCTGAGCGCAGAAATTACCAACCTGTTTGTTTCTGGCGACATCTTCACGCCCAATATAAGTAAGTGAATTCTGCTACTTCGGTAGCACCGCAACGACCATCCCGAGTACTCGTACTCGGATGTGGATCGGTTGCTCAGTGCGTTGTGCCATTGCTTATCCGCGATCTCAAGTTCGCGCCGGCAGCGATTCTGGTTGCCGATTTTCGCGATAATCGTTCGCGAATAGCCGAGCAGATCAAGGCTGGTGTCAAGTACGAGCAAGACGGCGTCACCCGCGACAACCTCGACGCGTTTCTTTCGGCGCGCCTCGGCGAGGGCGACGTGTTGCTCGACCTGGCGTGGAACATCGATGGCCCGACGATCCTCGAGTGGTGCCGCGATCACGGCGTGCGTTATCTCAACACCTCAGTCGAGTTGTGGGATCCGTATCAAGATGCCGCC
>JAYTUM010000220.1:0-1190 GCA_043744575.1 Acidimicrobiales bacterium
TGCCGACTACGACGACGACGAGATGCGCGAGTCGCAGCGCCTAATGCGCTCTTTGCGACTAGCTGGCCCGCCGCGACAATCGATGCGCCTGCACAAGAGCAACAAGCGCGGCGTGCAACACGATTTGCGACGCACGGTGCGCGCATCGCTGGCCACCGAGGGCGAACCGATTCTGCGTCATTGGCGCGAGCCTGGTGTACGCATGCGTCGCCTCGTCGTGCTGCTCGATGTCTCGGGCTCGATGGAACCCTACGCGCGAGCGCTGTTGCGGTTCATGCACGCCGCAGTGATCGGCCGTCAGCGCGTCGAGGCATTTGCAGTTGGCACTCGCCTCACGCGCATCACTAAAGAACTCGCCAACCACGACCCAGACAAAGCGCTGACCCGCGCCAGTGCACAGGTACCGGACTGGAGCGGCGGCACGCGCTTGGGCGAAAGCCTGCGCAAGTTCAACGACGCTTGGGGCGTGCGCGGCATGGCCCGCGGCGCGATCGTGGTAATCCTCTCCGACGGCTGGGATCGCGGCGACCCGCAGTTTCTGGCCGAGCAGATGCAGCGCCTGCAACGCGTCGCCTTTCGCGTGGTATGGGTCAACCCGCTCAAGGTCACGCCGGGTTACGCGCCCCTCGCACGGGGCATGGCCGCCGCGCTGCCCTTCGTAGATGACTTCGTCGAGGGCCACTCGATTGCCGCCCTAGAACATCTCACCGCCGTGATTTCCAGCGATTAACTGTTACCTACCGATATGCGCGAAATTCTCAACGACCTCGATCGCTGGAAGGCCAGTGGCAAGCGAATCGCCCTCGCCCGCGTAATCGACATCGAAGGCTCTGGCCCGCGCGACCCAGGCGCTTCTATGGCGGTAAATGAAGACGGCGAAGTCATCGGTTCTGTCAGCGGCGGTTGCGTCGAAGGCGCAGTCGTCGCCGAGGCTCTCGAGATTTTACACGGCGACAACCAGCCGCGCCTCGTCAAGTTTGGTTACTCGGATGACGAAGCCTTCGCTGTCGGCCTGACGTGCGGCGGCATTATCCACTTATTCATTCAGCCAATGACCTGGTGATTTAAGAGCGCGACCATGACCACACTTTTCCCGCAATTCGCGGAGCGCGTGCGCAATAATTTGCCCGTCGCGTTGCTCACTATTATCGACGGCCCGCACATCGGCGCGACGCTGATGGTCGTGCCCA
>JAYTUM010000221.1:0-1189 GCA_043744575.1 Acidimicrobiales bacterium
CGACAGTCTGATCGTCGACCCGCACAAGTGGTTGTTTGGTCCGTACGACTGCTGCGCGCTTGTTTATCGCGATCCGACAGAAGCCCGACACGTCCACACCCAACACGCCGAGTATCTAGATGTGCTCGATCAGGACGATTCGCAAACAATCGACGCGGCGTGGAACCCCGCTGACCTCGCGCATCACCTCACCCGTCGCGCTCGCGGCCTACCGTTTTGGTTCAGCCTGGCGATGCACGGCACCGACGCCTACACCGATGCTATGGAGGCGACCCTCGAGGTCGCCCGTGGCGGAGCCCAACTAATCCGCGATGCCAAGCACACCGAGTTGGTGCTCGAGCCAGAACTGTCAGTGCTCGTGTTCCGCCGAATTGGTTGGAACGCCGAGCAATATCAAGAATGGAGCGACCGCACACTAGAGAGTGGGCTGGCATTCGTCGTGCCGAGCAGTTGGCACGGCGAGACCGTGCTCCGATTCTGCATCGTCAACCCACGCACCACAGTCGCGGCGCTCGCGCTTGTGCTCGACTCACTCAAATAATTTAGGCTCAAGACATGTTTAATTCCGTTCGCTCTGTCGTGCAACTTCGTCGCTACGAGTTCAACGGCGCCAAACGCCGACTTGCCAAGTGCGGCAATCTCGACGACCTGCGCGCGCTCGCCAAGAAGCGCCTACCGGGGGGCGTGTTCGACTATTTCGATGGCGCCGCCGAAGATGAAGTTTCGAAGCGCGAAAATTCTCTGGCTTTCGCCAGCGTTAAGTTGCGCCCACGAGTGCTGACCGACGTCTCGGTAATTGATACGACGACGACGATCATGGGTCAAAGAGTTCCCTTTCCGGTTGCGCTTTCGCCGACGGGCTTCACCCGCATTGCCCACCCGCAGGGAGAACTCGCCGTCGCTCGCGTCGCGGGGGCCCATCAACTGCCGTTCACTCTTTCAACTCTCGGTACGCGCAGCATCGAAGAAGTCGCCGCTGTCGCTACAGGGCCGCTCTGGTATCAGTTGTACGTGTGGCGCGATCGCGGCCTGTCGCGCGAACTCGTGCAACGGGCCAAGGCGGCAGGCTACAAAGCGATCATGCTTACCGTCGACACCCCAGTGTTCGGCCGCCGCGAGCGCGACGTGCGCCGCGGCTTCACTCTGCCGCCCAAGATTGGTCTCGAAACGTTTATCGACGGCGTCAAAC
>JAYTUM010000222.1:0-4605 GCA_043744575.1 Acidimicrobiales bacterium
TCGTCGATGACATCGAGCATCGCCGGGTGGGCGAGTCGCAACGGACCGACTATTGCCTCGGCCGCTTGGCATTGGGCGACTCGCGTCGAGTATTCGCTGCTGGCGAGCGTGCGGTGCGCGATCAATTGCACTATGACTTTTATGCCGCCCGGTAATTGCACCGGGCTGATTCTTAGCGTGTTGCAATCGATGAGCATCGCGTGGTTGTCGATTCCGGCGCTGCACACAAGTTGATCCATTATCCCGCACGGTACGCCGGTGGCAGCGTGCTCGGCGCGTCGGCAAAGTTGAGCCCGTTGAGGTGGACTGCTGGTGTCGCCGAGCGCAAGGGCGGTCGCCAATTCGAGCGCCGCACTTGACGAGAGCCCGGCTCCGATGGGGATGTCGCATGAAATCGTGCCCGAAATACCGCGCACAGAGTCGCCGAGCTGACCGGCGACACCGGCGACGTATCTGCCCCATACTGGTCGCACCGCTGCTGGGTCGGTGATCGGCAGAGTTAAGAGGAGTCGTTCTGGTTCGCTGGCGCTGATCAGATCGATTACGCGGCTAGTTTCGCGGCCGGCGAATTGCTGTTGCGCCGTGGCGGTAATAGTCGTGTAGCGGTCGATCGCCATCGGCAGCACGAGGCCGCCCGTGTAATCGGTGTGATCACCGATCAGGTTGACTCGACCGGGCGACCTGGCGACGATCTGCCCCGACATTTAGGCCAGCTGCATCGCCGCGCTGAATCGTTCGAGCGCTTCAATGTCAAACGGCGCGCGCAATGCGATATTAACCTGATCGGCGCCCGCTGAAACATACTCGCCAATGCGGTTGACGACTTCGTCGGCGCTGCCCATCAGCACGCCCGGGCGAACGTGGGGCGCAAGTGCGCCGAATTGCTGCACCAGACTTTCTTCGGTCCAGGCGATGCCGACATTTATAGCGCAGGCGATCCCGCTGGGGTCACGGCCGAGTTTGTCGCAGTGCATGTGCAGCACATCGCGCTTGTGGGCGAACACCTCTGGGCTGATGAACGGAACGTTCCATCCGTCGGCGTACTTAGCGGCGATGTTAAGCGTGCGTTGCTCGCCGCCGCCGCCGATCCAGATAGGCAACTTCTTTTGTACCGGTCGCGGCTCACACTTGGCATCGTGCATCGAAAAATATTTGCCAGAAAAATTGGTGACGTCGTTGCGTAGCAGGCTATAGATGCACTGGGCGGCCTCTTCCAGCTGATCCATTCGAATTTTTACCGGCGGAAACTCAATCCCGTAGGCGTTATATTCGATCTCGCTCCAGCCGGCGCCGAGCCCGATGTCGGCGCGGCCGCCAGAGAGATGGTCGATCGTGCAGATCATTTTGGCGAGCACCGCGGGGTGGCGGTAGCCGACGCTGTAGACAAGCGATCCGCAGCGCACCTTGCTGGTCGTCACGGCGAGAGCCGCGTGCATAGCCACGGCCTCGAGGCACTCTGGATCGTCTTGGCCGGTTGCGGCATAGAAATGATCCCAGATCGAGATCCAGTCGAAGCCGAGATCTTCGATTTTTCGCCATGTCGCGCGCAAGTTGTCTGCAGACGTGTGTTGCAAACCCGTGTGCACTCCAAACAATGTCGCCGACTTCGTCATGGCACAAGGTTAGGGCAGAAGCACAGATTGACCAGAGCCCATCGAAGGGGCGAGACTAGGTGAATGCCGAAAGCCAATTTGAAAAGCGGGATCGAACTCGAATTCGACACATTTGGATCTTCAAGTGACCCGGTCCTGCTGCTGATCATGGGGTTTACGGCGCAGATGGTGGCGTGGGATCCAGACTTTTGCAACTTGCTCGCGGACGGTGGATTGCGGGTGATTCGCTTCGACAATCGTGATTGCGGGCTGTCGACGCACCTAGATGGAGTTGAATCGAATTCGCAGGCGGTTATCGAAGCGGCGATATTGATGCAGAGTAGCGAAACGGCGGCGGGGCAAATCGAAATGCCGCAGGTCGCCTACACGCTGTCTGACATGGCTGCCGACGTGGCGGGCTTGCTCGATTGTCTCGGCATCGAGCGCGCCCACATTTTGGGCGCTTCATTGGGCGGAATGATCGCCCAAACATTTGCGATTGAGTATCCGCAGCGCACGCTGAGCCTGACATCGATGATGTCGCTGACCGGCGAGCTTGAATATGGTCAAGCGACGCCAGACGCGATGGAGACAATTTTCGCGCCTACACCGCTTGACCGCGAGGGCTACATCAAATTTTCGCCACGCTGGCAGATTTGGCATTCTAAGAAGTATCGCAATGACGAGATTTCATTCGCCGCTGCCGCCCGCGACTATGATCGCGCGTTCTATCCAGAGGGCGGGCCCCGCCAGATGGCCGCTATGTATGCGAGTGGCAGTCGGGCCGATGCCTTGCGGCAATTGAAAATGCCGACATTGGTCGTGCACGGCAGGGATGACACGCTGATTACTCCCAGCGGCGGCGAGCGCACCGCCGAGTTGATTCCTGGCGCGCAACTTTTGATGGTCGACGATATGGGACATGATCTGCCGCGACCACTGTGGCCAGAATTGGTTTCGGCGGTGCATCAGCTGACTAACTCGGTCACGGCGTAATGGCTGCGACCACGGGACCGCTTAGCGGATACCGAATTATCGAAATTGCTGGCATCGGGCCGGGCCCGTTCGCGGCGATGATGCTCGCCGACATGGGTGCCGAGGTGATTCGCGTCGAGCGCACTCAGGCCGTGCGCGGCCCAGCGCCAGACAAGGCGCACTACGACGTGTTGCTGCGCGGTCGTCGCAACATCGCGATCGATCTTAAAAGCGGCGACGGGGTTGAGACACTTTTGACACTCGTCGAAAAGGCCGACGCGCTAATTGAAGGATTTCGCCCCGGCGTGATGGAACGACTCTGTGTAGGGCCGGATGTGTGCATGGAGCGCAACCCAAAATTGGTTTTTGGTCGGATGACAGGTTGGGGACAAGAAGGCCCCTACGCATCGTCGGCAGGTCATGACATCAACTACATCGCTCTCGCCGGTGCCCTCGCGCACTTCTCTCGCGCGGGTGAGGCTCCTGTGCCGCCATTGAACATGGTCGGAGATTTTGCCGGTGGCGGAATGTTTCTCGCCTACGGAGTCGTCTGCGCGTTGCTCGAGTCGCAACGCAGCGGCAAGGGCCAAGTCATCGATGCCGCGATGGTCGATGGCGCATCCGTGCTGATGAGTATGTTCTGGGCGTTTAAAAGCGCGGGGATCTTCAACGAAGAAGCGCCAGGGACAAACTTGCTCGACACTGGCGCGCATTTTTACGATGTCTACGAATGCGCCGACCACAAGTATGTATCGGTCGGTTCGATTGAGCCGCAGTTTTACGCTCACTTACTCGAGAAAACCGGCCTGACCGGCGATGAAACGTTTGCTAATCAGATGGATTCATCTCGGTGGCCCGCACTCAAAAAGCGCCTCGCCGAGGTTATGCGCACTAAAACCTCTGCGCAGTGGTGCGAAATTATGGAAGACGCTGATGTTTGTTTTGCCCCTGTGCTGACCATGAGCCAGGCCGCGCAACATCCGCACAATCTTGCCCGCAACACTTTTATCGACATCGCTGGCGTCAAGCAACCAGCACCCGCGCCGAGATTCTCGCGCACCGCTACCGCCACGCCGACGCCGCCCGCTCACGCCGGGCAGCATTCTCGCGAAATTCTCGTCGACTGGGGATTTGGGTCGTCCCAAATCGACGCGCTGCTCGCAAGCGGCGCCGTCAAAGACGCCTAGAAGCAACATCAATGACGAACGGTTAGGGCCAAAAAAGTAATGTCAACACTCGTATGTTTTCACGCTCATCCCGACGATGAGTGCCTTGCCACGGGCGGCACGATCGCGCGCGCCAGCGCCGAGGGACACCGAGTTGTTCTGGTCGTAGCGACCAACGGCGACTTCGGTGAGGTACCGAGCGACCTGGCTCCAGGAGAGACGCTGGTCGATCGGAGGCGCAAAGAGTTGCGGGCCTCGGCCGATGTACTCAACATTCAACGCGTCGAGTGGTTAGGTTACGCCGACAGCGGAATGACCGGTTGGGAACAAAATTTATTTCCCGATTCCTTCATCAATGCCGATCTCGAAGCGGCGGCACAGAAACTCGCCGATATATTGCTCGAAGAAAAAGCCGAGGTAGTGACAATTTACGATTGGCACGGTAACTATGGTCATCCCGATCACATCAAAGTTCACCAGGTTGGTCGACGAGCCGCTCAGATTGCGCGCACGCCAAACGTTTTCGAAATGACAACCAACCGCGATTTCTTTCGCAAGCTGCGCGAGATGGCGGGTGCCAACCCGCAACTTCTCGAGAGCGGCGAGGGCATCGGTGATTTTGATCCAGACGGCCCTGCGGACGACGGCAACCCAATGGGCGAGCCAGAGTCGGTGATCACGCACAAGGTCGACGTGTCGGCATATTGCGCGCAAAAATTGCGGGCGATTGCTTGTCACGCCAGCCAGGCCAGCGACACGACCTACTTCATGAGTATGAATCCCGAATTTTTCTCTCAGGCGTTCGGCACCGAGTGGTTCATCAAGGTCGGCGAGTCTGGCCCACCGCGCTGGAGTTGGCTGTTTGAATGAGG